>JAICIM010000468.1 GCA_025928885.1 Ktedonobacteraceae bacterium
ATAGTTCTGTGTAGCAGCAGAGATATTAGCAAGGAGTGCATAAGATGAACCAACGAGAACGTGAAATATTCTTCCATCTTCTTATTGATTTGTTTGTAGATGGAAAACAAAAAAGCAAGGACAAGCAGCAGAGACAAGGAGAACATCATGAGGAAGTTTTTATCAGAAAGGCCAGACGATCAACAGAACTTGGTATTAATCAAGCAACTGAGAACGAATAAACCTTTTGCGCCGTACGCTAGGCGTTCCGATCCAACAGCTAAAGACGCAACTAGAGATAGAACACAAAGCAGAGAAATGCAAACGGATGATTTTATTCTCTGGGGAAAGCGTAAAGGCTGGCCTGAACATCTCATTTATCCCTACTTTGCTGATTTAGGACTCTCTGGCACATTGCCGCCCGATCAGCGCCCTGATATGCTACGTTTGTTTGAAGATTTAGACAGCGGCAAATTAGACGGGGGAACTATTGGTTGCTGGCAGGAAAACCGCCCGTTTCGGGATGAAACCCACATTTACTATAACCAACTCATTGAAAAAATACTCCTGCATGATGTCGTATTAGTGGTACTTTCCCCCAGGCTCTACATTTACGATATGCGCGATCCCTTTGATAAAGAGAGGTTACGTGATAAGTTCAAGGAAGCTGCAAATTATATCCCCGTCCATATCAAAGGATGGTTACATCCTGCAAAAGAGCGAGCAGCCTGGGAGGATGACGAGTGGGCGGGTATGGGAGACTTGCCCCCTGGCTTTATCGTGGATTACAATAAGGACAGTCCAACGTATAAACACGCCATCCCATATCCTCCACATCTTGAAAAAGTGAGAGAACATTTTGAACTCTATAGAGAGCTTGGCGGTATCAATAGTCTGTACTATCAACACTTGAACCGTTTTCCTATTGTGTTTCCTGAATTTCTCCCTGAGATTGATCAGCGGATTGTGAGCAAATTTAAGTTAAGCAGATATCCAGGAGGGGGTTACTATATCAAGAGCAAAAATAGCTTACTTACGATGCTAGCCAATCCCTTATATGGGGGATATAGAGCAGTCAAAGGGGTTATCAGGCGCGATTCTGAAGGAAATAAAATCAGAAGCTTCCCCCCTGTTATTGAAGATGAGCTACGAGAGTTTGCATTTTACCGCATTGCCCGAACTGATCTAGACGGCAACCCTATTGAGGGTAATACTGTAAAGCAGTATTTTCACATGGACAATGACGCAGAAATAGGGTTGCTAAAATTCCGAATAAAAAGCGATCAGGGCGAAGCAAGGCTACACTGGGGAATAACTAGAAAAGGCGTATACCGCATTCAAATCCTTGCTGATGGGTACGTGCGCCAGCAAAATTCTGTTGCAGAAGTTTCTTGCAACGATGTTGATACCCTTGTTGTCAATAGACTCTTTGAACATGTAGCAGAATTACTAGCCCAAAACGGCGACTTGCAAGCATATGAAGCAAACGTCCAATCAGTGAGAAGTAATAGGTTAGCAGCAATTAAGCAGGTGGAAGCCTCCATTGTTGATATTGATAAAAGTCAAAGCGGGCTTACGCGAAACGTCGGACGGGTAGAGATGGAAATTGAGGAAGCAAAAGCGAAAAACGACCAGGCAACTCTTGAGATCAAGGAGAAACGGCGGCAACTCTTAGAACAAGAGATAGAAAACCTTGAGATGGAGAGACGCCGCTTAGCCCAAACAAAAGCGCAACTTGAAGAGGATTTAGAAAACGACATTGGCGGCCTTGAAGAAGAAATGATAAAGCTTCAGCAAGGCTGGCAAGACTACAACTTTAAGAAACGTCGTAGCTTATTAAACTTTGCAATTGTCGAAGTGAAAGTGAACAAGATGTCAGCGCACTGGATGGAACTGATAGTAACCTGGCTCAATGAGGAATGGGGAACAGAGAAAATGTACTTTCGACGCAAGTACAGCAGCGCTAGAGAATGGACACTTGAGGAAAAGACTATTGTTGCAGAGCATTATGCAACAATGCCAATCCTTGAACTCATGCGTTTAGTGCCTGACCGCTCATTATGGTCTATTCGGACGTTTGTTAGCCAAAATCTACAGATTAAAAGACGATCACCACAGCGGAACGGCGTTCTTGATCCTCACATTTCCTACAACGATATGCAGTTCGCTCAAAATAAAGGTATTCCTATTGATGTGAGATACACCAATTGGGAATGTCTGTCAAGAATGTAAAAACATATCCATCAGTAAAAGAAATGCTTCATTTCGTCGGGTGTAGAAAAGGAAAGAGCGATCTTTCATGTGAGGAGAGAAGATGCCATGCAGACGCCACAAACCGATAAAGAACACATAGATGGAATGCGTCAGAGAGATGTTGAAAGCCAATCTCTAGAAGATGTGATTGCAGAGCAGGATCGGTGGCAAAAATGGCGTCAACCGCTTATTGGCTATCTTGCTGTGTTGCCCCTGCTTGCCATTACGCTGCTGCTGACGCTGGCAATCAAGCAGGTGGTGACGGATTTTGCCTATCCCTCTTCGGTCTGGATGCTGGCAGTTGTCGTTGTGGCGTTGATCTGGGGTGTTGGTCCGACAGTATTGATGATTGTGTTGGGCCTGCTCTCGCTCGATCTCCTTTTCATCCTTCCAGCCGACAAACTAAGCATGACGCGCTGGCCAAACATCATTCAGCAGTTGCCCTATGTGATTGCCGGGTTGGGTGTGGCCGTGATCACCTCGCAACTGGATCGCAGCAGGCGGCGGGCGCAGGTTGTGGGACAGCACTTGCAGGAATATGCTGATGAGCTTGAGGATACCAATCAGCAGCTGGCGGAGGCGAACCGGAGATTGGAGGAGGCGAATCAGATGAAGGATCGCTTCCTCTCCGTTACGTCGCACGAGCTGAAGACGCCAGTGACGGCCATTCTAGGGCAATCGCAATTGTTGCAGCGCCGTTTGACGAAACGGAAGGAACCTGTCGTGGAGGTGGAGAAGGTCAGGCCGACGCTGGAGAGCATCGATGGGCAGAGCCGGCGCTTGACCGGCCTGATCGACGAGTTGCTGGATGTCAGCCGCATTCAGGTGGGCAAAATCACGCTGAACAAGCAGCTTGAAGATATCAATAAAATCTGTCAGAGCGTGGTTGAGGACCAGCGGCTTGTATCGGGGAGAGAGATCCAGCTGTCGTTGCCGTCCGCGCCTGCTGAAGCGCTGGTTGATAGTCAGAAATTAGTTCAGATTATGATCAATCTCGTTGGCAACGCCGTGAAGTATTCATCGGCCCCTGACCCGATCGATGTGGCTATCAAACAAGAGGGGGATCACGTGTTGTTTGCCGTGCGCGATCATGGGCGCGGGATGTCGCGGGAGCAGGTAGAGCATATTTTCGATATGTTTTATCGTGCGCCCGAAGCCGAGTCGTCCAAAACACAGGGGTTGGGACTGGGACTGGCGATCGTGAAGGATCTTGTCGAGCGGCACGATGGGCGTATCTGGTGCGAATCAGAAGAGGGGAAAGGTAGCAGCTTCTTTGTGGAGTTGCCGCTCACTACCAGCGTCCAGGCGCAGAGCCATTGACACCACAAACGGCAAATGGTATCTTTGCCGTAAGCCATTCGTTACGAGGCGAAGGCGACCAATACGTGAAGATCTGAAAGGAAATTGTATGGTAGCGAGACGACGAAACGGACCGCAAGGTGAAGGTTTTGCGCTCGTCCAGGCACGTGTCAAGGCGTTGCACACGTTGCCCAGGGCCATACTATGTCCTTTTTGGAGAGAATGCGCTGATAGAGAAATTTGAGAGAACAGCGCAAAACATCGAACCAACAGGCTGTGGGCGATATAGATGATCTCGCTCGCAGCTTTTCTTTTTGCCTCCATTGCTCATCTCTACAAGCTTCCGGGTGGGATATATGTCGCCCCGGCCTCTTTTGCATGTCAAATGAATGAGAATGGAGCTTGTCATGAAATCTACATCGAAGCCAGGTGTTGAAACGCAGGCATCGCTCTGGCGCAATCGTGATTACCTGTTGTTGCAGGGCGGCCAGATCGTTTCGTATATCGGCAATCAACAGCAATTTATGGCGTTGCCGTTGCTGGTGCTATTGCTCACCGGATCGGCGGTGCAGGCCGGTATAGCGGTTGGTTTGAACGCTGGAGCGATCATCGTCGTCAGCCCGATTGCCGGGGCGCTGGTGGACAGGTGGAATCGCAAAATAACCATGTTGATCTGCGATGCTGGTCGGGCTATGGCAACATTTACGATACCGCTCGCTTTCTGGTTGCATCTCCTGACGATGCCACAAGTCTATATCGTTGTTGCCATTGCTGGTATCCTCGGTACAATTTTTAGCGTCGCTAATACTGCTGCTTTACCCAACGTCGTGCCTCAAGAGCAGCTACCAGCGGCCCTGGCACAATCGCAATCGGCGTACACGATTATTCGTGTGGGTGGTTCGCTAGTTAGTGGCGTGCTGTATAGCATTGGAGCCGTGTTGCCGTTTCTGGCGAACGCTGTTTCGTTTGCGGTCTCAGTGTTGTCATTGGGCCTGATTCGTGGCAATTTTCAGACAACCAGAGAAGAGACGACGCATCAATCGCTCTACAGGGCCATCTCAGAGGGCTTTGTCTGGCTCTGGAAGCAGCCCGTCTTGCGATTTCTCACTATGATTGATGGCGCGGATAGTTTGCGCTATGGTGCTGGCTATCTGGTGATTATTGTGCTGGCGAAGGAGTTGCACGCATCGCCGGGAGAGATTGGCGTAATCTTTACAGCGGCAGCATTGGGTGCTCTTGGGGGTAATCTGGTCAGCAATCGGGTGCGCAAGCTATTGAGTTTTGGTATGATTGCGGTGAGTATGCTCTGGCTTGAGGCGCTGGTCTTTCCCTTCTACGCCCTGGCTCCCAACATTCTCATCATAGCCCTCATTGCCGTTGCTGAAGAGTTTATCGCCCCCATCTATACAGTGGCTTTGAACACATATCGCCAGATCGCAACGCCAGATGTGATGCGTGGTCGGACCGCCAGCACCGTGCAATTGGTGACGCAGGGCGCTCAATCGCTGGGAGCCATCCTGGGAGGCGTTCTGGTTCAGTCGGCTGGCGCGAAATGGAGCGCGATTATTCTGGGCGCATGGTTAATCATGCTGGCAATTACGACCACGCTTAATAGGCACGTACGCCACGCATCGCTTGAGATATAATAGGCTCATGAATACATTGATATCTTATCTACGTGAGCATTATGCTATCAATAGACTCGGCGATGTGACCTGGGCGCACGCGGTCAACAGCAAAACCAGACTCAAGCGCTTTCTGCACGACCCGGAGACGATGGTGATTGAGGCGGATATTTGCATTTCGCCGCGTGGCGATGCCGTTGCCGCTCATCCACCGGCCAACGATAGCGATCTGAGCTTCGATTCGCTATTGGAAGCGGTGGCATCCTCCAAGCAGGGGATCAAGCTGGATTTTAAAGATGCGGAGATAGTGATTCCGTGCTTGAATAGATTGAGGGAACTGGATCTATCGCAGCCGGTTTTGTTGAATGCGGATATCTTTCAGGGGAGCGGCGGCTATCGGCCAAAGTTTAGCCCCGTTGGTTTTCTCGCTCTCTGCCGTAAGCTCTATCCCCAGGGTATTGTATCTCTAGGCTGGACCACCACATCAGGCCCCGATTCGGCTTTTACACGAGAGCATATCGATGAGGCGCTGGCGTTCTGCCGCGA
>JAICIM010000126.1 GCA_025928885.1 Ktedonobacteraceae bacterium
GCGCCTTGCTTACCTGCATGGATGGTGGCCGAGGCGCGAGACAGTCGCGCAACTACGATACCTCACTTTTTTGATACAGGCGCGATAAAGTCGCGCAACTACGACACGCTTTGGCTGTAAAAACTTATCACAACCGCGTCATGGGCAGATAGGATCGTTTGAGCTTCTCCTGCAATGCTGGGGCGATGCTTCTGGCTCTATTTTTCGCCTCTTCCGCCACTGGACCCGCAAACTGACGATCCACTTCGCGCTCAAATAGCTCCAACCAGCGTGCAAAGTGTTCGCCCTCCAACGGCTTTTGCAGGTGCAACCGGATATGTTTTTGCATCATCCCACCATAATACGACCTCGTATGAAACAGCAGATTTTCCCAGAAATCATACATAATTGGCAAATGCTCTTCCAGATTTATCGCTGCAACCTCCGTAAAAAACGTGCCAATTAGCTCATCCTGCATGGCATGTGTATAAAATGCACGAATCAACTGCGCAATATCTTCACGGTTCTCAATATCTCTCTTTTCCTGCATGGACATCCCTTCTCAATAGCTAGTCGTGATCCTACCCGTAGCATAAGCAAAAAAAACATGCCAGAGCAGTGACTAAAGTTGCATTCCATAAGATCATAACAATAGACGACCGCTTTTTATGCTATTTTTGCCGATGTTGTTCGGCCTCAAGACGATATTTCTCAACCGCACTCCGTCGCACATACCATCTGCGCCCTCGCTTGATCGCCTCCAGACGGCTATAGCGGGCAAGCCAGCTGAGATACTCCGGCTCGTACCCAAACTCCCGCGCCACGTCGGGCAGAGGTAGATAATCCTCTTCCACAGTCGTCGCGGTCGTCGCGCACGCCTCCAGATACAGGTCGAGACACGCCTCCACAGCCTGCCCAATCAGATTGATGAGGGGACCATACTTGCCGGTGTTCGCTTCGTTGAGTCCGTGAATGTAGCGGATGCGCCAATCTTTGAGGACCAGCGCCGGAGGATAGCCCTCTCGCATCAGCATAAGATTGAGCAGGAGACGCCCGACCCGCCCATTGCCATCAACATAGGGATGCACCGCCTCAAAGCCATGATGCGCTATAGCAGCCCGCGTCACCGGATCATACTGCTGACTTTCAGCACCATTCACCCATTCCAACCACTCGCGCATAAGTCTGGGGACATCGCGAGCTGGCGGCGGCGTCATATTCGATCCTCTGACGTAGACCGGCACCACACGCCACTGTCCGGCCTGCGTCTCGTCGAGAATGCTCTTCATAACATGACTGTGGATCGTGAGCAATATGTCCTGTGTGAGTGGCTGCTTTTTCTGCTCCTCATGCAACAGAGACAGCACATAATCGTACGCCAGGGCATGGTTGGCGGCCTCCTGATATTCGCGCAAACTGTGACCACCCACCGTCATGCCATAGTCCACAACCATCTGCGTCTCATGTAAGCTCAACGTATTGCCTTCAATTGCATTAGAATGATAGGTGCTCAACACTTTCAGATCTTCGTTGAGCCGGGCCAGCGTACTCGCCGGTAACGGTCTGTGCCGGTCAAGCAAGGCTTTCTTCTCGCGCAAACGCCCGGTCAACCGAGCGTCCATATGCGGTTTTCTACTCATCTTCCTCCCCACTCTCTTGCTAATTAGCTGTAACGGATTATTCAACTTTTCTGCTTCCGTTACCATAACAACGACATTGTAACGGATTGCATTCATTTCTGCAATCCGTTACAATGTCGTTGCTAATCAATGAACAGAGTGGGCAAGAATTGTGGTGGGCGACGAGCATGTGTGTGATGTTCATAGGCATAGGCCAGTTTGATCAGGGTTGGCTCACTGAAAGCACGTCCGACAAACGTTATCCCGATGGGCAGACCACGCGCCTCTCCCGCTGGAACACTGATGGCAGGATAGCCAGCGAGCGCCGCTGGTTGCGAACTGCTGCTTCCCAGCGCTGAATCGCCGTTGACCAGATCGATACACCAGGCTGGCACTGCTGAGGGCAGCACCAGCGCATCGAGCTTGTAGTGCTCCATCACGGTATCGATCCCCTCCTGACGCGAGAGCCGCCGTGTTGCCTCCAAAGCAGCAAGATAGGCGAGATCATTCAGCCCGGTTGTTGCCTCTGATTTTATCAATAGCTCCTGCCCAAAATAGGGCATCATCTGCTCAGCATGCGCATGATTGAATGCAATGATCTCGGCCAGAGTGCGTACTGGCGATGAAGCTAGCTCGGCTAGATAACGATTGAGATCGGCCTTGAATTCGTAACACAGAACTGTCATCTCAGCATCAGAGGTCTCCATCTGCTTTGCCGTCGGGATATCCGCCGGATCGATAATGTCCGCCCCCAACGCCTGCATCTGCTCAATGGCAGCATTGATCACCCTGTCAACATGAGTGCTGTAACCACAATAGACCTCGCGTGGAACGCCGATGCGTGCGCCTCGCAAGCCATCAGGATCGAGAAATTGAGTATAGTCATGCTGAGATGAATTATGCTGCGTCGCCGGATCATCTGAATCTTGCCCCGCCAGCACGCTCAAGACCGCCGCCGCGTCCGCCACGCTCCGACCAAAAGGGCCGACCGTATCCTGGCTATGTGAAACAGGAACGACGCCAGCGCGACTCACCAGCCCTACCGTTGGCTTGATCCCAACCACGCCGTTAATTGACGCAGGGCAGAGGATCGAGCCATCCGTCTCGGTTCCCACCGCAACGGCGACGAGATTGGCGGCAACCGCCACTGCCGAACCAGAGCTGGAACCACAGGGCGTGCGATCCAATATATAGGGGTTGCGGCACTGCCCACCGCGCGAACTCCAGCCGCTCGACGAATGGCTTGAGCGAAAATTCGCCCACTCGCTCAGATTCGCCTTGCCTAGAATCACCGCGCCAGCCGCACGCAACCGCTGCACCACAAACGCCTCCTTCGCCGGACGCGAACCGAGCAGCGCCAACGATCCAGCTGTCGTTTGCATCCGATCGGTTGTGGCAATACTCTCTTTGAGCAGCACTGGTATCCCGTGTAACGGCCCTCTCGCCCCCTGCTGAGCGCGTTCCTGGTCAAGCTGGTCCGCTATCGCTAACGCATCTGGATTGATCTCTATCACTGAACGTAATTGTGGTCCCTGCTGGTCAAGTGTGGCGATGCGCTCAAGATAAAACTCTACAAGCTGACGTGATGTGCTTTGACCCGCTTCTAGCGCCTTTTGTAATTGTGCCAGAGCAGCTTCTTCCATAATAGCTCTATCCTTCCCTGAGAATACAGATCACATCTCCAGCATAGCCGCCGTCCGTATATGTTCCGCCACCACAACCTGTGTTGCGGCAATCGCCTCACGCATGAGATCAAACCAGTCCTGCCCTTTCTGGCGCAGATCGGGCGTTGGCCCATAGCGCTGACCCCAGGCGGCAATGGCGGAGAGAAACGCCGTTCTCACCTCGGTGTTGACGTTGATCTTCGCCACTCCCAGCGCAATCGCACGCTGGATGCTCTCTTTGCCCAGTCCACTCGCTCCATGCAACGTCAGCGGCACATCCACTCTGGCTGCGATCCGGGCTAACAGATCAAAGTCGAGCGGCGGTGGCTGAGGCGTATAGCCATGCACATTACCAATCGCCACCGCCAGCATGGAAACGCCCGTCGCCACAACAAATTCGCCCGCCTGCTCGGGATCGGTCAGCGATGCCCGCAACGCCTCGACTGTGACGCCATCCTCCGTCCCCGCAAGATAACCCAGTTCCGCCTCAATCGCCCCTTGATGCGCCGCTGCCAGATCGACGGCATCACGTGCCAGCGCAACATTCTCAACTAACGAGAGATGCGAACCATCGGCCAACGCAGATGAGCAGCCCCATGCAAGACATTGCTCGATCATCCCTCGCTCCGCACAATGGTCCAGATGAACCGCAACGGGAACAGCAACCCTTTGCGCTGCAATCACCGTCGCTTTGACGAGCGGCTCCCCACCTGCTTTCACCGAGGCAACGCCAAGCTGAAGAATTATCGGCTGGCGCAACTGCTCTGCGGCCTGGACAATTGCCTGCGTCAATTCCAGGCTGTAAGTATTGAATGCCGCCACCGCCGCGCCCCGTTGCCGCGCCGCGCTCACTAGCTCAAGCGTGTTCGCTAACATTACTCTTCCCTTACACTGATAATACCTGCACAGCCTCTTTCAAACTTTCGGGCGTGCCAACATTGCCAGGAAATACAATATAAGGAATCCCGGTAAAACTCGAACCGCCTTCCAGCTTCCAGACCGGCACCCCTGGAAAGAGCTGGCCGAGGACACGCGCCCGCTCTGCTCCCAGACCACGTTGCGCCAAGTCATGGCTCGTGATGCCGCCCTTTGCAACGATGAAGCGCGGCGGCACGTGTATAGCATGCAATATCTCCGTCAACGCTTGCGAGATGCGCCGCCCTAGCGCAAGGAAATCAGCACTGTCCGTCCCGCTCTGCACAGCCCGGCTCGTAAAGATAACAGGCGTGACGCCTGCTTGCAGGAGTGCATTCACCTGCTGCCCCAGCTCGCGGCTCAGGGCGTGGGCATCGCCTTCACTCTCGATGACGCGCGGCACAGAAAGCTCGATTCCCTGTACCACTGGCAACGCAAGCAGCGCCTCTAGCTGCTTTGTGCTGCCAGGAACATAGGAACCGACGATAACCAGACCGCCGCTTATTGCAGGCGTACTTCCCACGATCTCGTGCGGCTGCAAGAGTGGTCGTGGCGCAACGGCACCGCGCAAGCGCACAAAGCTGGCGGCTGTGCGATAGATAAAGCGCTTGCCCTCCGCCTCGACCTGAAGCACGCCCAGCACAACCGTCGCCAGATCACCATAGCCAACAGCATTGACCACGACTGGCACGCCTCCCGTCACAGTACGTAGCCTTGCCGCCACCGCCTCTGGCCCACCTTCTCTCACCAGCTTCAGATCAAGGCTGACAACCTGCTCCGCTCGCCAATACCCCTTACTTTTCTCCTCAACCCAGCGCGGCAAATACGCGGTACTATACCCAAACGCGCTATCTTGTGCATACGGCGTCTCGTGGGCAGGTTGTAGCGTCTCAGCAGATGCAGCGGGCGTGGCGACATAATGCATGTCGTTGATGGTGTAGCGTCCACCCTCAAAAAAGGCTGGCACAAGCAAATGCCCATCGCAGGCCGCGCCAATCCCACGTTCAAGCGCAAAGATCTCCGCTGGATAGTGGCCGCGCAACGTGGAGTCGCTGCGGCTGGCAAGCACAAACTCATTACCAACGCTCTCTGAGGCTGCTTTCAGTTGCCGCGCGGTCCTCTCGTTGAGCGCTGCTGCTTCCTGTTCTGGCATGCTACGCGAGTTGGTTAACAGATAAAAGAGCTGTCGTTCTTGATGCAATGTCTCTCTAAGCTGCACCTCGTTCCAGGCCAATAGCAGCTCGACATTCGCAACGGTCTGCGTCCCCGTTGGATCGTCGTCAATCACCACCAGAGTGCGCCTACTTTGCGCCACCATCTCTCGAATGCGCGGAAAAAGCGCGGCCTCGTCCGGCTCTGGTGGCAGGCGGGCCGTCAGTTCAGTCAGTGTCTCCATCGCGTCGCCTCAATGCAGGTGCATGCCGCCGTTGATGTCCAGCGTCACCCCGGTTAGATAGCCGCTCTCATCCGAAGCCAGGAAGAGCAGGCACTTCACAACATCATCGACGTTGGCAATGCGCCCCATCAGCGTTCCCTTTGCCAGATCGGCTTTGCGCTCCTCAGTCAGCAGGCCGCCTGTGATATCAGTATCAACCATCGAGGGGGCGACGCAATTCACGCGAATGCCACGCGGCGTCAGCTCACGCGCAATCGCCTTTGTAAAACCCATAATTCCCGCCTTCGCCGCGCTATAGTGCGATGCCCCAAAGACGCCGCCGCCGCGCTGGCCAGAAACAGATGAGAGCGAGACGATCGCGCCACCACCGCGTTGCAGCATGGCAGGTACCGCCGCCTGAGTCGCCAGAAATGTTCCCTTGAGGTTTACATCCAGCACCAGATCATACTCAGCTTCCGAAATATCGAGCAACGGCGTCGGGCGCGTCAATCCCGCCACGTTGATGAGGATATCCAGCCCTCCGAAGCGCTCGGTGATCGACTGCACAACTCGCTCCATCGCGCCCTTGTCCCGCACGTCGGCCACCGCTCCCAGCGCAGGACCAAGCGCCTGAAGCTCCTGCGTCACCCGCTCTACATTCTCCGGCACGATATCAGTAATCGCGACACTTGCCCCCTCACGGGCCAGGGCCAGCGCCGCTGCTCGTCCGATGCCGCGCGGAGAGCCTGCCCCTGTCACCAGCGCAACCTTGTTGGTAAATCTATCCTGCATACTATCCCCTTCCTATTACTTGTCTTACTTGCCTGCTATCTCTTCCAGGAGCCTGATTAAGATGGAGTCGTCCAGGTTGTCCCATCCCCGGGCATGGGCCATTTTGTAGAGTTGATGCGTCAGAGCGCCAAGCAACAGCGGATGGCCCATCGCGTTTGCGGTATCCATCACAAAGCCCAGATCTTTGACCAGAATCTTGAGCGCACTTTTGGGCGGCGTGAACTGCTCAGCAACCATGCGCTGTCCACGATCCGCAAATATCCAGCTATTACCGGCGCTTTGCGTGATGATCTCGTGCAGCATTGCTTTGTCGAGTCCAGCACGTTCACCAAAGACCAGCGCCTCAGCTGCAATCGCATTATGCACACAGACCATCAATTGATTGATCATTTTGACCGCCTGACCATCGCCGGGCCTCTCCCCCACATGATATACATGCGATCCCATCGCCTGCAACACCGGCTGGCATTGCTCAACGATCCCGCTTGCTCCCCCAACCATAATGCTCAACGTCGCATTGATCGCGCCCACCTCACCGCCGCTCACAGGTGCGTCAACGTAGTGAATACCGTGCTCCTGCAAACGTGCCGCCACCTGCTTCACCGTCCCCACGCTCATCGTGCTCATCCCCATCACAATAGAGCCATCGCGCAACGCCTGAGCCGCCTCCCCAGGCTCGAAGAGGATTGCTGCAAACTGGGCATCATCAACGACCATCGTAATCAACACGTCACTCGCCGCCGCTACCGCCCGTACGTCTTGCGCCGCGCTCGCACCCTCAGCCACCAGCGCCGCAACAGGCTGCGGGTTCACATCATACACGGTGCAGGCATAGCCAGCTTTCAACAGATTGCTCGCCATTGGACGCCCCATCACGCCTACGCCAATAAAGCCAATGCGCGGCCTCGCGTTCTCTCCCATCGCTGTCTCCCTTCCGGTTGTACAGTCTACATATCTCATCATAGAGACCACCATCTCTATTCTACAAGATTACGGGGCCATTAGCGCGGCGGAGGAAGCGAGGCCAGCAGGGCTGCGAGGATCAGTAGACCGAATAGAACACCACTCTCCAAATTTCCCTCTCAGAGCAAACATAATATGCGGTAGAACTATTAACGAGCAAGGGCCAATGCAAAACCTACATGACCGCATCAGCAGCAGGTTGTCGCATGCCAGCTCAGCCTCTCAACTCAAGAGAGAACAGCAATCGCTCTGAAAAACATTCTGCTGTGCTGGCACGTTCTGCTCACTCTGTATTGATCGACGACAATATTTCAGCAGTGAAGCGGCGGCAGCGTATCGTTTGATCCAGGACATACCTGGTTTCAACAAGGCCAAAGCCGCTGCTGCCCCGTATTTCCTGGCCTCCTCCACACTCCCTTTGCCGCAGCAATACGTTTTCTTCCGCGACCTTGTAATGTGGCACGCGAAACGTATACATCCGGGTCAGCAATTGATGGATCTCCTGAATTGAGCGGCGCTCCTCACGATTCAACGCACTTCCCAACTCCATCCGCTCCTTGAGCAGCGTGAGCAAAGATTTCTGCCCGACCATCGCCTGACTGATCTCCTGATATATGACTGGCAAACGAATGATATTCGCACGAAAGTACGTCTCATATAGCTCATCCGCACAATCGGCTCCCCACAAAATCTGGTCGATGTTTAAAATCGACATCTCGGCCCCGCTCGGTGCGCTGAAAGCTCTCCCTGCGACACGAAATGGCTCAAAAAATGGCCGTATATAGTGCGTAAAGGCTTCGGGCGTAATCTCTCTCTTGACCTGTACGATCGCGGTGATCATCGCTTGAAAGCTGGCCGTCGCCGTATGCATTGCAAACGCGAATTCCTGACTGGCAATAGGAAATGTACAGGCGGTTAACAGATGGATCAAACAGAGATCCAACGCCGACATGCCTAGCCGCAAGCTCTTGAGAAAGATCTTCTCTTGAGGCATGGCGGTAAAGGTGCGCTCCCTTGCTCCTGGCGGATTTCTAGAGGTATAGTCGATAAATGAGTCTCTGGGGATGTGCGCCCCAACCTGCTCTGACAGCGCCAGCAAGACATCGCTAAACCCCGCTACACACTCCTCTGGCTCTCGCTCAAACCGTACCAGCGCGGCACCCAACATGCTGATATCGCGGATCGCAGCACTACATGCGATATAATCCCACTCCCCCTGCACTCTCGCCAGCACCTCCGCCAATGCCTGACGGATTCCATCGCTCTCATTGCATTCAGCCAAAATTGGTAACCGCTGAAATATGGCATCAGCATTGAGAGGATCAGATGCAGCGATTCGCTGATTTATAGCGGCCTCTTGCTCAAGCGTCCTCACGAGCCTCTGGAGCGTCACAGTATCATAAAATGATTCATACAAACAATTCATGATAAACCATTCCTTATAATAGGTCTGTAAGCATAAAGAAGGTTGAAACTTTTTGGCAAAAGAGATCGTTTCACCTAATAAACCTCTGTACGAGAGACGTATTCACTACAAATAATCTAACTTTACGCCCATTAGATGTGTTTAAAGCCATAGCTTCATTTCGTTAAAAGAGTACAGAATAAATTTTCAAATGTCAATACCGCCATAGACAAATAACAACTCCAACCGCTCACTTCCATACAATGATGTCAATATAGAGCGTGAAAAACGTGTAAGAAAATGGGGCGAGAAATGTAAAGTAGGAAAAAGGGTATACATTGCTGTGACAATTGAATATCTCTAACCGTTTTACGTTGTGGTATGATACAACTATATAAGAAAGACACCAAAGAATCCACCGATAATTAAGCACAGCATTTCCTATCACATCATCTCGTGGGAGATGTGTTGTCAAAATATGGCAAAGAAGGTATGAGAAGAGGATAAATATCTTCGTTCTAATAAAGAGGTAAGGGCGATTCGGGGAGCGAATAAGGAAAGGACAACCCATGTCGATCACCATTTTTCACAATAAAACCGCTCAGGGAGACGTGACCACTTTCCCTCTGTCTTTAGCTCAGAAAGGACGCTGGATACTTGAACGGCTCCATCCCGATAACCTTGTCCATATTCTTTCGACCAGCATTCGTATTCGGCAATCGTTAGACGCCCGACAACCCGAAGCATCTCTCAATGAAACACAGCTCGCCTCCCAACCTCTTCTCAGCGAGCAGGAACGCCACCGCTTGCTGGTCGAGTGGAATACTCCTCAGATCGAGTACTTCCCAGATCAGTGCGTCCACGAATTGTTCGAGATGCAGGTCGCAGCAACTCCTGATGCGGTGGCCGTCATCTGCGAAACGCAACAGCTCACTTATAGTGAATTGAACCAGCGTGCCAATCGCCTCGCTCACTACCTGCGACAGCTAGGAGTACAGCCAGAAGTGCCGGTGGGGATCTGCGTTGAGCGTTCGCTGGAGATGGTCGTGGGCCTGCTGGGTATTCTCAAAGCGGGCGGCGTCCATGTCCCGCTCGATTCCGCTCTTCCTGCCGAACGGCTCGCGTTCATCACCCAGGATGCAAGTATCCCTATTGTCCTGACGCAGGACCATCTCCGCTCCCAATTTGCCACCTCTCATGCGCAACTTGTTTGTCTGGATACAGATGCGGAGCAGATCGATCAGCAGTCCGCAACCAATCCAGAGCACATAGTACAAGGTACGCATCTGGCCTATATCATCTACACATCAGGCTCGACAGGCCAGCCAAAAGGGGTAATGATTGAACATCACGCCCTCGCCGCCCATTGCGGGGCAATTATTCAGGCGCAAGCATTGAACATCAACGATTGTACGTTGCAGTTTAATTCTTTCAATTTCGACGCCTCTTTGGAGCAAATAGTCCCGCCACTGCTGGTAGGAGCCAGATTGCTAGTGCGCGGCCCGGATGTCTGGTCGCCGCTTGACCTGCTCGACCATGTACAACAACACCAATTAAGTGTCATTACGATGCCCTGTGACTACTGGCATGAGGTGATTACAGAATGGATGAGCATGCCCGATCAGCTCACCGACCTGCGGCTACGCCTGATCGTTGCCGGCGGTGATCGGCTCCCGCCCGAAGCCGTGCAACTCTGGCGACAATCGCCGCTGTCCGCACGCCTGTTCAACGTCTACGGTCCAACAGAGGCCACAATCACCACAACCATCTATGACATTCCACGCCACATCCAAGCAGAATCAGCTGAGACAAGCATCCCCATTGGTCGTCCTCTTCCCAATCGCACCATCTATCTGCTGGACAAACAGGGTCAGCCTGTGCCGGAAGGCGTGGCGGGCGAACTCCATATTGGTGGAGCGCTGCTCGCACGCGGCTACCTCAATCGTCCCGAACTGACAGCCGCACGCTTTATCCCCGATCCCTTCGGTCAACAGGCCCGGCTCTACAAAACCGGGGACCTTGCACGCTATCGACCCGGCGGAATCCTCGAATTTCTTGGCCGAGCCGACCAGCAGGTCAAAATACGCGGCTATCGCATCGAACTGGGCGAGATCGAAGCCGCCATCAAACAGCATCCCGCCGTACAACATGTGCTGGTCATGGCACGTGAAGATACATCCGGTCGCAAACGGCTGGTTGCTTATGTTGTGCCACACGCTATTCAGGAGCATCCTCAACTCGCGACACAACTGCGCTCCCTGCTCCAGGAGCGCTTACCCGAGTACATGGTTCCCGCAGCATTCGTCGTACTCGCAGCATTTCCACTTAATGCTGGGGGGAAATTCGACCGCCACGCCTTACCTATACCCGATTTGTCAGACCACGAGCGACAAGAGCATGTTATCGCGCCGCGCACACCACAGGAAGAGATTATCGCTGGCCTCTGGGAGGAGTTCCTGGGCATCGAACGCATCGGCATTCACGAGAACTTCTTTACCCGAGGAGGTCATTCGTTGCTGGCGATGCAGCTCATTTCACGGCTGCTAGCACTTTTCCATGTCAGAATTCCGCTGTCCCGCTTCTTTGCCGCTCCCACTATTGCTCAACTTACGGAGATTGTTACGCAGTTGCAAACGACATCTATTCAATCACCTCAACCCGCCTTGCAGCAGAACGAGCAGGACGGAGATAGAACGATATTTCCTGTTTCTCTCACACAGGAAGGACTCTGGTTCTTGCAACAGGTAGAACCAGAGAGCGTGAACTACAACATCTATGTTGTGCTGCATATTCACGCACCACTTGATGTGGCAACGCTCGAACGCAGCATCAACGCGCTTGTCCAGCGCCACGATGCTCTGCGCACCACCTTTGATACGCAGGAAGGTCAGGCTGTCCAGATCATCGCGCCCTCTCTGACGCTCTCCTTGCCAGTGCTCGACCTGCAACACCTGCCCGATCAGGCACGAGACGCAGAGGCACGACGGCTGGCGAGTGAAGAGGTCAGCAAGCCCTTCACCCTCTCCAAAGGGCCATTACTGCGTGCGCGGCTATTGCGTCTTGCCTCCGAGGAATCACTCCTGCTGCTCACCATGCATCATGTGATTGCCGATGGCTGGTCGTTAAATGTTCTTTTGCCTGAATTGAACAGTCTGTACACGGCATTCGCCAGCGGCCACCCCTCACCACTGCCCGACCTATCCCTTCAGCATACCGATTTTGTGCTCTGGCAGCGTGAGATGTTACAGGAGGGCCATTTTGACGAACAGCTGGCCTATTGGGAGCAAAAGCTGACGCATCTGCCCGACGCGCTGGACCTCCCCATTGCACGCCCTCGTCCTGCACAACACACCGCCCGAGGCGCAACCTACCGGCTCCTCCTTGCGCCAACGCTCACCGAGCAGATCCAACATCTGAGCCGTCAACAGGGGGTCACGCCCTACATGCTCCTGATGGCCGCCTTCCAGGCCTTGCTCTATCGCTATACAGGGCAGGAAGATCTCGTTATCGGCACGGTTGCCGCCAATCGTCAGGCCGAGACAGAAGCAATGGTCGGCTTTCTTGTCAATACGCTGGTCTTGCGCACAGACCTCTCGGGCAACCCCAGCTTTACAGAGCTGCTTGCGCGTGTACGCGAAGTGGTCTTCGAGGCCCAGGCCCATCAGGAACTCCCCTTCGCCTCGCTGGTCAAAGCACTCAAGCCGGAGCGCCTGGCGGGGCGCAATCCGCTTTTCCAGGTAATGATGAGCTTCGACACACCACCTGCTCGCTTGTCCGAAGGTTGGGAAGCGCTCGATATGGGCAACCTGACCGCCACAGCCCAGTTTGATCTCTCGCTGGAGGTGCAACAACTTCAGAAACAGCTTGTGTGCAGCTTTGAGTATAGCACCGATCTGTTTGATGAGGCGACGATTGCGCGTCTGGCAAACCACTGGCAAACGCTCCTCTCAGGCATCATTGCCCAACCTGAACAGACACTCTCTGCCTTGCCTCTTTTATCAGAACAGGAATATCAACAACTGGTGATCGAGTGGAACGCAACCCAACGGGACTATCCCTTACAGCGTTGTCTGCATGAGGTCTTCGAGGCCCAGGTTGAGCACACGCCCGATGCCATCGCGGTTGTTTGCGAAGGGGAAGAACTTAGCTATCGGGCCTTAAACGCTCGTGCCAACCAGCTTGCGCACCACCTCCGCGAACAGGGCGTGGGACCAGAAAAGCTGGTTGCTCTGCTGGCAGAACGCGGCATTCCGTTCTTAACCTCCATGCTGGCCGTCTTCAAAGCCGGTGCCGCTTACCTGCCACTTGATCCCCACCATCCAGCAATACGGCTCCAGCGCATGATCGAACATAGCCGCTGTAGCCTCATTCTGGCTGCAACACCGTTTGCGCCAACGCTCACCGATGCACTCGCAACCATGCCTGTAGAGC
>JAICIM010000743.1 GCA_025928885.1 Ktedonobacteraceae bacterium
ACCAAAGCGGCCTCCGAAGCGGTCCTGCTGCACGGCAATCGCGGCCTCTCCGATCAGTACCCGGTCGAGCGCTATTACCGCGACATCAAGGGCCTGCAGATCTACGAGGGCAGCAACCATGTGCAGCGCCTCCTGATCGCCCGTGATCTGATAGAACAGGAGGAGAAGCCGCGCAAGAAGCGAAAATTGTAGTATACCTTTCAATTGACATCAGCAACATATACTTCTTTCTAGCAAAATAGCATCAAGAGGGAGCGCATTTTACTCAAAAGCGTTTCTCTCTTGTTCTCTTGCAAATTTTATACATTCCATATAAACTACACATACGCAGGTAACGCAATATGCCAAATAATTGCAACCTGTATACATACATTACTATTCATCTAAAAAGGCGTCTCTTTCCTCAACCTTTTGGAGAATCGGCCAGAATTCAAGCCGTGCCAGCATTATATGGTCATGCTCCCTGGAACCAATTCTTGCGACGAGGTTGGAGCGTCCACCAAGAAACGATGTCTCTGTTCCTGCAACGGGTCGATCAATTAGAGCAAGTTGATAGCCACCTCCAATGTTTCCCCTATCAAGTTTTGCTGACAACCGCTCCAATTCGTCTATTTTATGAGTTTTATGGTATCGATTGAATCGCTATCACTAGCCAATAATCAATATAAATCTGCTTGCCTCTGCGCTCTTCAAGGAAGCAAGCACCTGGCAAGCATAGATATGTTTGAGAGGATTGCGTCCGGCTAAAAATCGGGGTATGCTTGATGAGAAAATAATGCGGAAGACGCATATGAGAACCTGGGAGTTGTAATATGGAACAGCCCGTTACCTATGCTATCGGCGATATACATGGCGAGGTCACCTTGCTCCGGCGCTTACTAGCTCAACTACCGCTGCGAGACAAGGACTCGCTGGTCTTCCTGGGCGATTATGTTGATCGTGGCGAAGATTCCCTCGCCACCATTTTCGCGTTGCGCGAACTCAAACGTCGCCACCCGGCTACCATCTTCTTGCGCGGCAACCATGAGGATGCATGGCTGACGCAGTGGGACGGAGCGAAGTTTCAAGCACCACCTGATATCGAGGGGGCGCTGGATGTATGGGATAGTTGCAATGGACAGATTCCTTTTGCCGTTGGGGACTGGATGGAGCAGACGCTTATCGATTACGAAGACGACTATGCCTATTATGTGCATGCAGGTCTATTGCCCGGCAAGCCAGCCTGGAAAACGTCGGCATTCTACAAGATGTGGGGCGTCTCCAATTTTTTAGAGAGCGATTATAACTGGGGCAAGCCAGTGGTGTTTGGTCACTGGAATCTCAGGAAACCGCTACTCCAGCCGAACAAGATAGGGATCGATACCGGAGTCTTTAAATACGGCACGCTCACAGCCATCAGGCTACCAGATCGCACACTCTTTCAGGAGCAACGGTGAGGCGTACTATACTATAATAAGATGTGTTTCTCTTTTCGTGAATAGAAGAAAGGGTGTCATCGTTATGGACCTCCGAGCATTGCAGAAGCCGTTTAAAGACCAGTATCGCAAAGATCCACAAAGCTCAAAAATTACGCTGAAGGCACAGGGGGTGCAAACCGATACACCGCTCTCCTGCTCTATCGATATCGGGCGGGCGCTCTATGAAGCTCAGGCACATACGGGCGTTGGCGGCATGGGGACGGGAGCCTGCTCCGGCGATCTGCTGCTGGGAGCGCTGGCAGCCTGCGCCCAGATCACCTGTCAGATGGTGGCAACAGCTCTGGGCATCACGACGCAGAAGATTGAGGTCACGGTTGAGGGCGATCTGGACCTGCGCGGCACGCTGGGGATAGCGAAAGATGTACCAGTCGGCTTCGAGCAAATCCGCCTCCATTTCGACATCGACGCCCCCGAAGCCACGCCCGAGCAAATTGCGCTGCTCAAAGAGAAGACCGAACAATATTGCGTTGTTATGCAAACGCTCACAAAGCCGCCACAGATCGAGGTTGGGTGGTCGCAACAGGAGTAAGCAACGCTGGCACTCATGTCCACTCACACAACAATCGCATCCATTGTTTCTCGATCAGGCTGCTCTGTGCGGGCAGGGGCGTAGGAAGCGCCGTTCCTTGAGGATAGGCCAGCACGCGCAAGCGATCCAGCCGCCAGTCGGGGGTCATGACGAACGGGCGTTCGGCGCGATCCCAGGCTTGCACACGATCGATCAATTGCCGGGTCAGGCGACGCTCCCCGCCAAAGGTGCGCACGTAGAGATCGTGAGGAGTCTCGGCCTCGACCGCGTGCCGCCAGACCGGAATTGTCTCGCTCGACCAGCGCAGCAGGGCCAGTGTCTCTCCATCGCAGAGGCCATAGGTCGCGACGGCGAGAGTTGGCAGACCAAGCTGGAGCATTACGGGGATGATCTGGCGCGTCATCCAGGCGCTTTCGGCCACGATATCGCAGAAATCGGGCGCTTGCAGAGCCAGCCAGAGATGCAGCCCGCTGACCTCTCCCTGCAACAGCCGAATCTCCGTTGGCTCGTCTCGTCCCGGTGCAAGCAGTGAGGCATAGAGTAGGGGCGGCTGCACGTGGGCGCGTGTGGTGAGAGCAAGGCCCGGTTCGGGACCGAGCGCATAGCTTTGTTGTGTGAGGGCAAAGGAGCCGCGCAAGGGCAGAAACCAGCTCACATGCACGGATCGGCTCACCAGGATGTCGCCTTGCCG
>JAICIM010000184.1 GCA_025928885.1 Ktedonobacteraceae bacterium
GATCTGGTGGAGCTGCTCTCGCCGCGCTGGATGCGTGTTGTTGGCGATTTCACCGTGCGTGGCAACGTCAAAACCATTGTCTTTGCCGAGCATGAGCAGTCCGACTATGAGGGACCGCGCCCGGAATTTCGTCGTTATTATCTGCAATCATAACCCAACCAGGAGGATGCTATGTCTATCACAGTGAACAGAGATCGTGCGGTTCTGATCGTCAGCGGTGGCATGGATAGCTGCGTGTTGTCCCACTATTATGCGGCGGCGGGCTTCAATCTGCATCTGCTCTCGTTTGATTATGGTCAGAAGCACGTCAAAGAATTGACCTATGCCGAGAAATATATCAGCGATTTGCGCCAGCGCTACAGCAGTGGCCCGAAGCCATTGGAGATTAAGCATACGGTAATCGAATTGCCTATCTCGCGCCTGCTTACCGACTCGGACTCGTCGCTGATCAATCCGAACGTCAAGATGCCGCATGGACATTACACCGACGACAGCATGAAAGCAACGGTTGTGCCTTATCGCAACCCGAACATGTTGCTGCAAGCGGCCACCGTTGCCTGGAACGAGAAGGCTCCCATCGTGGCTTACGCCGCCCACCAGGGGGATTATGCGCAGTACCCGGACTGTCGCGAGGTCTTTGTCAACGCTTTTGACGCCATGCTCAGCGCAGCCATGAACACCACCGAAATTCACGTCGTATCGCCCTTCATGCACTTCACCAAAGCGCAGATCGCCCGCCTGGGTGCCAGCCTGAACGTCCCCTTCGAGCTAACCTGGAGTTGCTACGAGGGCGGTAACGAGGGAAATGGGGATATGCACTGCGGAGTTTGCGGTACCTGCGTTGAGCGGTACGAGTCCTTTAAAAAAGCAGGAATTGCAGATCCGACAAAATATGTGGAAGACCCTGAGAAGTACTTACACATCGCCGGCACGCAAGAGGGATAGTTTCTATTTGAGCCTGGTTAGTAAGCAGAGTTCTCGTAAGGCTGAAGGTGAGCGATACGTTTGCAAACTGCATAATTGGATGATGCTATGTTTTATGGAGAGGAAGTTATGACACGATTTGCCATTATCACGCGTGAATTTACGTTTGAGGCATCTCATCACCTGCCGGGTCATCGCGGCAAATGTCGGCGACCGCACGGCCATTCGTATCGCCTGGAAATCTCGCTGCGGGGGCCAATCATCGAAGCTCCCGGCGAGTCGAGCGATGGTATGGTGATGGATTTCGAGGATCTCAAAACCATCGTCAACGAGACGATTCTGGAGCAGCTCTCCGATTCGGTCCCGCGTGGCAGCGCCGCTGGTCCCATCGATAAGGGTGGCATGGATCACAACGATCTTAACACCCTCACGGGTATTCGTACCACCGCCGAAAATCTCGTGCATTGGATCTGGGATGCGCTGGTCGCTGGCGGCGTCCCCGACGACCTGCTCTATCGTATTCGCTTGTGGGAGACCGAGAAGGGCCACGCCGAGATTACACGCGCTGAGAGAGGCTAAATTGACATTGTTGAGATAAAAAGATAGATCTTGTGTATAAAGTGCAAGAGAAACTGATAATTAACAAAAATCCGTGTACTACACAAACAGCTTTACGTCAAGATCTATCTTTTTAGAGCGACTAGTGTCATAATGTGGCGAGGAGGTGGCAGATGACAGAGAAACCTGGAATATATGCGATTCGCCACATTGAGTCAGGAAAAGTTTACGTTGGTAGCGCGAGTAATATCAGTAAACGATGGAGTCGTCATCGCAAGGATTTGCGGATGGGTATACACAAAAATAAGCATTTACAATCGGCCTGGACCAAGTATAGTGAAGAAGCTTTTGCCTTTGAGATCCTGGAGTTGACAAGCGAACTCGATGCACGAGAGCAATTCTGGATTGATTCTACTGGCTGCATAAATTCTGATAAAGGATATAACCTTTGTCCAATTGCACGTTCTTCACGGGGTTTAAAAAGAGGCCCCCAAACAGAAGAGCAGCGCAAGAAGAAAAGCCTGTATCTTAAAGGAAAGTGCGGATGTGGCATTGCGACTCCTGTACGCCGAGGGGAAGACGCTTATAGTGCTAAGCTTACGATGGAGAAAGCCAGGGAAATACGAGCGTTGTATGGTATTCATACAGAAAGAGGAAGGGGCAGAGGTCATGAAAACATCAGCATGCAAAAATTAGCAGAGCAGTTTGGGGTGACGATTGCAACGATTTATGACGTGATAGTACAAAAAACTTGGAAAGAATCAACCAATAGCACTTGTGATGTACAAACAAATGGCACTCTCTATTCTACAAAGCTCACAAAAGAGCAAGTGGAAGAAATTCGAGATAGCTATGGTCCATATGTTCCAAATAGGAGAAGGCGTAAACCTGGACAACCTTCATATGAAGGGCTAGCAAAAGAGTATGGCGTTTCTAGTTATGTCATCAGCAAGATCATCAGAGGTGGCAATGAGTAAAGTATTTATTGTTGAGTGTTTTGCTACAATTCAAGGCGAAGGCGCACTTATAGGAAAACCAACGGTTTTTGTAAGAACGGGTGGATGCGAGTATAGGTGTTCCTGGTGTGATACCCTCTATGCCGTGCTGCCAGAGCATAAAGATGAGTGGCACGCGATGTCCACAGAGGAAGTGTTCGCCGAAGTACAGCGCCTCTCTGGAGACAAACCAATCCTGGTGACGCTCTCAGGCGGTAATCCTGCCATTCAGCCGCTAGAGCCGCTGATCGATCTTGGACACGCGCACGGCTACACCTTCACCATTGAAACGCAGGGAAGCGTTGCCCAGCCCTGGTTTGCCAAGCTGGACTATCTCACACTTTCTCCCAAGCCGCCCAGCAGCAAGCAGGTGACGCGCTGGGAGCGGCTGGATCGTTGTATATCATATGCACGCGGCAAGGCAGGCGAGACGGGGCCGCAGACCAGCTTGAAGATAGTTGTGTTCGACGAAGAGGATTACTCCTACGCCCGCTACGTCGCCTCACGCTATCCAGACGTGCCTATGTACCTGCAAGCTGGCAATCATACGCCGCCACACCTGGCCGACGAGATCGATATTCCAGGGATTCTCAGCCGCATGGATTGGCTCATACAGCGCGTCATGCAGGATCAGTGGTATGCGGCTACAGTTTTATTACAAATTCACACCCTCTTGTGGGGAAATAAAAGGGGCGTGTAATTTGTTACATAACAATGGGATGTAGTTGTCTTTTTGACGGAAGGCAGGCATGCTATTCGTCTCGTCTAACTGAAGAAGAGATCACGGGCGTCCACTCACCCATTTAAGATATAAGCGAGGCATCATACACATGACATTATCGATGGATCATATACGCAGTAACGGACATACAAATGGACACAGCAATGGGCATTTGAAGAAAGTCGAGCCGCCATCGTCGCCGCAAAAGGTCGATTATCCTCGACTGCTGGAGTTGGGTCGCGAATTGTTACTCGCGATTGGCGAAGATCCAGATCGTGAGGGATTGTTGGAAACGCCTCGTCGTTGGGCCGATTCGTGGCGCGAATTTATCGAGTACGATCCCGGCAAGACTGATACCGTCTTCGCCACCAGCAGCGCGGACCAGATGGTAACGGTCTCGGGGATGCGGGTCTCTAGCCTCTGCGAACACCACTTGCTTCCTTTCTGGTGCGACGTTGCCATAGGATATATTGCTGATGGAAAAGTCTTAGGATTATCAAAGTTTGCTCGCATTGCGCACCAGTTCGCCCACCAACTGCAACTCCAGGAGCGGCTCGGCCAGCAGATCGCCGATGAGGTCAGCCGCATTACCGGGACCGAAAACGTCGCTGTCGTGCTCAAAGGCGAACATCTATGCATGACCACCAGGGGCATTCGTACTCCGGGTACGATGTCCTCTTCCGTCATGCGCGGCGTGTTCCGCGATGAATATGAGACACGAATGGAGTTCTTACGCCTTATCAGTTGATCTCGCGCATGCGACAAACATCGAGCCTCCCCATTCTATCTATCCAGACAAGTGGAGAGGCTCAAATTTTATGTCTATTTGTCAGGAACGAGCATTTTCGCGGCGGCGGGCGCGTTCGCGTTCCCAGCCATGAGCAAAGGTGCGGTCCTCAATCGTTTCGCCGCTCGCCAGCGTATCGGTCGTGAAATCTTCGGGGCGCAGATCGGTGCCTATTTTGCAGTTGCGGCCAACCTTGAGATGATCGGGCAGGCAGGTGCGTTTGCCAATCAGCGTAAAGCCGCCGTTCAGGCGCGACGGTTCCAGCTTGTTCGGCGTCATATCGTCGCCCGTGCCGATCTGATTGTCCTTGCCAACCTCCACCTCTTTATCGAGAATCGCCCGATCAATCACACTGCCAGCCCCGATTACACAGTCAAACAGAATGATTGAGTCGCGCACAACCGCGCCTTCCTCGACGATCACACCAGGTGAGAGGACGCTATGTTCGACCTGCCCCTTAATGATACAGCCATGCGAGATCAGGCTGCTGGTAATCCTGGCAGAACTGCGCACGTGAGCTGGTGGCCGCTCCTCACTGCGCGTGTGAATCACCCACGATGGATCGTAGAGATCGAAGGCTGGCTTATCGTCCAGCAGGGCCATATGCGCCTCCCAATACGATTGGATGGTGCCGACATCCTGCCAGTAGCCGGCAAAGGGATAGGCAAAGACTCGCTCTTTGCGCTCGACCATCGTCGGGATGATATTATGTCCAAAGTCTGCACCGTCTGCCGCCTGGGCATTCTCAAGCAAGACACGGGCCAGGGTATCTTTATTAAATACGTAAATCCCCATTGATCCAAGCGTGCCGCGCGGGCTGCTCGGCTTCTCCTCAAAGGAGACGACTTTGCTCGAAGCATCGGTCTCTAGAATGCCGAAGCGAGGCCCTTCTTCGAGCGGCACCACGACGGCTCCTAGCGTGACATCAGCCCCATGTTGCTGGTGAAAAGTGATCATCGGGCTGTAGTCCATGCGATAAATATGGTCGCCAGCCAGGATCAGCACATAATCGCAACGCTCCTCCATGATGAAGCCGAGATTTTGATAGACGGCATCAGAGGTTCCTTGATACCAATCGGACTCAAGATTGCCGATGTATGGTTGCAGCAAGTGAATGCCACCCTTCTGCCGGTCCAGATCCCAGGGTTTGCCAATACCGATATGATCGTGCAGCGAATGAGGACGATATTGTGTCAGAACGGCGACATCCGTAATCCCCGAGTTCACGCAGTTGCTCAGGGCAAAATCGATAATGCGATACTTGCCAGCGAACGGAACCGCCGGTTTTGCTCGTTTTTGTGAGAGCAGGCTTAAACGTTCGCCTTGCCCTCCAGCCAGAATAACAGCCAGCACTTTGCTCATAGGTCATGCATCCTTCCTGTTGGGAGGTCATTCTCCCCGTGTCATCACCGAGGATATGGTCTATTATATCTTTTCGGCAAGGCAAGCGGTGGCAGTTTTGCCTGCTAATGTTTCCCCTCCATAAAGAGGTGATATGATGGGGCATATATTTCTCTGAACTTGGAGAAGACGTTATGGCGAATAAGTCACTCAAGATCCTGATGGTCGCGACGGAGGCGGTCCCCTTCGCGAAAGAGGGCGGCGTTGGCGATGTGCTGGGGAGCTTGCCGCTAGAGCTGGCGGCGCAGGGCCACGATGTCCGCGTTTTTCTGCCCCGCTACGGTACCATTGATCGCGGTTATTGGAATCTGCAACATACCGGCGTTGAATACACGCTCAACATTGCCGGTGGAAACCAGACCTTCTCGATCTGGCGCACCACGTTTCCCAATTCATCGGTCACGGCGTATTTTCTAGAACACGATCCCTTCTTTGGTTGGCATCAGCGGATCTATCTCGGATTGGATCAGATCGACGAACAGCGCCGCTTTCTCCTCTTCTGTCGCGGCCTGCTGGCGACCCTGCCGCTGCTGGACTTCTCCCCTGATATCATCCATCTCAATGACTGGCAGGCAGCTCCTTGCGCCGCCTATCTGCGCACCGCCTATCGTCATCTGTTGCGGCGGGGAGAGACGCGCATCGTCTACACCATCCACAATCTGCAATATCAGGGCCGCTGGAGTCCCTATATTCTCGATGAGGCGGGACTGGATCGGGCGCAGGTCTTTCTGCCCGATGGCCTGGAGTTCTGGGGCGATGTGAACTGGATGAAGGCCGGCATTGTCTACTCTGATGTGCTGACCACGGTCTCGCATCGCTATGCTGAAGAGATTCAAACGCTCGATTATGGTTGGAGCCTCGATGAAGTGCTGTTTCAGCGCCACACCCGCCTCTTCGGCATCCCCAACGGCCTCGATTGGCACAGCTGGAACCCCGCCACCGATGGCGCTCTGACTGCGCAATATAGCGCCGAGAATGCTGTAGAGGCGAAAGGACAGAATCGCGCGGCGTTGCGGCAAGAATTTGGTCTGCCGGATCGTCCCGCCTGGCCGCTGGTGGGGATTGTCAGTCGGCTTGTGGATCAGAAGGGTTTTGATCTGCTTGCCAGCATCGCGCAAGAGCTACGCAATTTGCCGTTGCAGCTTGTTGTGCTCGGCACCGGGCAACCACAGTATGAGCATCTGTTCCGCGAACTGGCCGCCAGCACCGACAATGTGCGAGCGCGGATCGGCTTTGATGTCGCTCTGTCGCGCCGCATCTATGGTGGTGCTGACCTCTTTTTGATGCCCAGCGCCTTTGAGCCGGGCGGCCTCGGACAACTGATCGCACTGCGCTACGGCACTCTGCCTATCGTGCATGCCACCGGAGGATTGGCCGATACGGTTACAGACCTGAATGCTCATCCCGATACCGGCAACGGCCTGAGCTTCACCCCCTATACGCCTGATGCCCTGCTTGACGCTCTGCATCGAGCGCTACAGCTCTATGGGCAACATGAACGCTGGCCCGAGCTGATCGCGCGTGCCATGCGCTACGATTCGCGCTGGTCCATCAGTGCCAGAGCCTATAGCGACCTGTACCAGCGCGTCTTGCGCCTCCCTCCAATCTAATGTTGCAACAGTTCTTTTAATGCATCTTTTGCTATCCAGCGGGCGGCCTTAGAATCTATTTGCGCGATGGCCTCTGCTTGCTGGATAGCGAGGGTGCGCAAATGGCTGTTGCGCTTCCCAATCTGGCGCAAAGCCCAGTTGACGGCCTTCTTGACGAAATTACGCTCATCCGTTGCATATTGCTGAATGAGTGGAAAGAACGGCAGGAATGTTTCATCGCTTGCCTGTTTATCGTGAACGGCAAAATATGCCATCAGCACAAAGCCTGCCCGGCGCACAAACTCCTGCTCCCGGTGGCACCATGCGAGGGATTTCTCATAGGCATAGGGCGTTTTATCAAACAGATTGCCGCATACCTGATCGCAGACATCCCAGCTAGCAAAATCGTTGACCCATTCCTCCATCTGTTGCGGCGAGACGCGTTGAGGTTCATCGATCATCGAGGCCAGTATTCTCACTTCATGAATGCCCGTGTTCCATAGCTCCACCGCCAATGCATGGTTCTTGCCCGCTTCTCTCGCCAATTTGCGCAGGGTGGGAATATTGATTCCCAGTGCGTGAGCTGGATTGATACCAAATCGAGCCATAGCTTGAACCGCTTCTGGATTGGCCTGCTCCCGTAATCGCGCAACGATCTGGTCACATGTCGTCATGCTGCACCTTTTATCCCTAATAAATATATCGAACAGATGTTCCCTTATTGTAATTCCTCTCTTGTCCATATGCAAGCGCTCTGGCTCATCTGGCTATTCTCAGCAATCAATCTTCATCGCTGATCGCTTCTTGTATCTTCACCGTGAGATCGCCTCGCTGCGCATCGCAAAATGTGATGGGTTTCGGCATGATGGACGAGGAAATCGCGGGGTGCTTGTCTTAGCTCGTCCATGTTAGCGATGCCACACGAGGAAAAAATGGTGATCAGGTCGCAATTTTTTGAGGCTTCACGGTTAAATCATATATATTCCTGAGTGTATTGAGGTCATCTCCCTATGCTCGATCTGCTGTATGTGTACAGGGGCGCATCGGGAATATATCAGGTATAATATCGTTATATGTCAGAACTGAGGAGGCATTCGTCTTTGAGCAGCAATAACTTTATCGTGCAGGATGGACTCTTCTTGCAGCCGCCACCGGGGAAGCGCTATGTACGCTCGTTTCTCTTCTCGCGGCGGATCGATGCACCCTTCGCCCGGGTCCATCTGATAGCGCGTGTCATTCTGGTTCTCTGCCTATCAATTATGCAACTGCATACGATTGATACGCAAGCTCCCGATCCGGTCGGGGCTGGCCTGCTCTGGCTGGTCTCTGCCCTTCTGTTCCTGACAAGTGGCATTAATATACAGGCGGCGCGGCTCTATGTCTTCCTGACCATTCCCGCGTTATTTAGCCTGTTTCTAACCTGGACCATCTTCAACCCGGTTCCGGGCAAGATCGTGCTGCTGCAATGGCCCATCTATTCCGGGCAACTCGCGCTCGGGCTGGCGGCCTGGCAGGCGATCTGGCTTGCGATTGTGGTGGGCTATTTTCTCTGGACGCGCAAATTCACCACCGGTATTCTGCTGGCGACCGCTGTGGCGCTGCTGTTGCCGCACGTCGTCGCGCTACCTGAGTGGACGTTTGCTCGTGTGTCATTTTTTCATCCCCTCACACTGCTGATCAGCGATCGCGGCCTGCTGGTGGCGGTGACGAAAGTAATTGGCTATTCGGGCATGGTATTCTCGACGATCGCCCTGGTTGTGACGGGACGCGATGCCGAACTGATCGGGACGTTGCGCCTGCTACGCATCCCTCAGCCGGTGATCTTCTTCGTCAGCACCGTTTTCCGCGCTCTCGATCTCGCTCTCGCAGACTACGAAACGATCCGTCAGGCACAGATTGCCCGCGCCATTAACGCCCGTCCGAAGAGCTTCTTCCGCATGTTGCGCGACCTCTCCAGCATCGCGGTCCCTCTGGTGGCAATGATGATTCGGCGTTCCAGCGAGATTGGCGATGCGCTCTTAGCGCGTGGCTATACTCTGGGACGCACCAGCGCCGATTTCTACGAGACCAGCCCCTGGCATCTCATCGACTGGTTGATCCTGGCGTTCAGCCTTGTGCTGCTCTATCTGGCGATTGGCCCGCACCTGAATTTCACGACTCTGGTGCAACAGTGGATTTAAATGGAGGGAAGCAAAATATGTCCGCAGCAGTAGCCGTATCTGGTTTGTGGTGGCGCTATCCACTGTTTAGCGAGCACGAACAGCCCCATCCCTGGACGTTGCGCGATGTGGCATTTCAGGTGGAGCAGGGCGAGTGCTTTGGCATTACCGGTCCGAGCGGCGCGGGCAAAACCACGCTGTGCCGCACGCTGATCGGGATTCTCCCCTATACTGCCCGCTTGAGCGATGAACAACTCTCGCAGCATTTTCGTGGCAGCGTTGATATCCTGGGCCAGCTGGTCAACGCGCACACCGCCAGCACCAATCAGATCGGGATGGTGTTGCAGGACCCCGAAAATCAGTTTTTGCGCATGAGCCTCCTGCACGAACTCGGGTTGGGTCTGCAACTGCAAGGTGTGCCGCGCGAGGAGATTGTGCAACGTGGGTATGCTGCGCTTTCGCAGGTAGGTCTGGAGCGCCTCTGGCATGGAGCCGCCTATATCCACCCGGCTGACCTCTCGGGGGGACAGAAACAGCGCGTCGCCATCGCCGCATTTCTCGCCATGCGTCCCCAGGTGTTGATCCTCGACGAGCCAACCAGCGACCTTGATCCCGTCGGCAAGCGCGAAGTGATCGAGACGATTGCCCGTCTGCGCCGCGATTATCGCATCACCGTTATTCTGGTGGAGCAAGACCCGGAGATCCTCTCGACCTTTTGTGATCGCATCGCCCTGTTGCACGAGGGGCGCGTTGAACTGGTGGCACCGCCCGCCCGCTTCTATGCTGAGCGCTCTCTGCTAGAGCAGTGTGGCGCTGCGGTCGGCGAATTAACGCGTATCTCCTGGCATACTGGCTATCGCTACGATGGGCGGCCACCGCTGACACTGGAAGAGGGCGTGAACACATTTGCCCCCATTGTGGCCCAATACGGCTCCATTGCTCAACGTGAGGAGCCAGCAGCGCAGGGTGAGCCAGTGGTGCAGGCTGAGCAGGTCTGGTATCACTACGAAGATGGTACTACCGCGCTCAAGGGTGTTGATCTGACGTTGCAGCGGGGCGAGATGCTGGCGCTGCTTGGACCCAATGGTAGCGGCAAGACAACGTTTGCCAAGATTCTTGCTGGCATCTATCGCAGCAGTCGTGGGCGCGTCACGGTGCTGGGGCAGGATCTTGCCTCCAAGCATGTACGGAAACATTTGCCCGGCACCGTTGGCTACGTCTTCCAGAATCCCGACCACCAGCTCTTTTGCCGCAAGGTGAGCGACGAGATCGAGTTTGGCTTGAAGAATCTTGGGGTTGCGCCAGCCCAGCGTCGCGAGAAGGTGGCGGCGACATTGGAGGCCGTTGGTCTGGAAAGCGAGGCAGAGGAAGATCCCCTCTTTTTGAGCAAGGGCCAGCGACAGCGATTGGCGGTAGCGGCGGTGCTGGCGATGGGGCCGGAGATCTTGATTGTAGACGAGCCGACCACCGGACAGGACGCTCGTTCGATTGCGGGCATCATGAGCCTACTCTGCGATCTTCAACGGCAGGGCAAAACCATCCTGATTATTACACATGATATGACGCTGGTTGCCGAATATTGCCAGCGCGTGGTCTCCTTCCGCGATGGCGAGGTTGCTTTTACCGGCACACCCGCCCAACTGTTCCACGATCAAGCAGCCTTGCAGCGCACTGGCCTGCGACCACCAGCATCGGCGGCCCTTGCGGCTCTGCTCAATCAAGACAGGTTGGTTTTGCCACCGCTGATTACCGTTGAGGATTGGGTGCAGGAGTTGGGCGTGCAAAGCCTGGCCTGATCTCTTGCGCTATTCAAGCGCTGCGTCTTCTGGCAAGGGCGGAGGGCGCAGCGGGACGGGCGACGATTGGATAATGCTTGTCGTCGTTGAGCCATAGAGCAGAAAGCTGTCCAGCAGCCGGTCAAGCTGATCGATGGCGGGAATGTGTAC
>JAICIM010000257.1 GCA_025928885.1 Ktedonobacteraceae bacterium
AGAAACGGTCACGCCGTTAACCCTGTTTAATCCCAGCGTCAGTGCCAGACAGGAAGAGATTATCTTGCGTGCGCTGCGCTGTTTCCCGGAGAAACGCTTTCCCACCGTTCTCGCATTTGCGGAGGCGCTGGCAGAGTCGTTACAGCAATCGGCACATACTATTTTGCCCGACGAAAAGCCCACCCAGTTATTCCATATATCGACATATGCCACTGAAACAGCTCTCACCTCTGAGAACGAAGTGGCGCAGACCACTCCATCTGCCGCTGAGCAGCATACAGAAGAGCTTTTGCCTCTGGAACCGGAGCCATTAGAGCGGAAAACGCAATCTCTGGCATCTGATAGTGAGAATGAAGAGGAAGTAATGCAGGGCGAGAGGGAAGCAGCGGCCAGCGCTTTGGAGTCATTGCTCGCGTCATTGTTGCAATCCGATCAAGAGCCGCCTGCCTCCTACTTGCTACCAGATGAGACAGAGAATATCGACGGGATGCTGACGACCGAACCAGCCTTGCATAATGGGCAGCTCACCGAGCCGGGTATGCAGGGGCATCTGTTTGGCATCTATGATACCGAAACAAATGTGATATGGAATAATATTGTCTTACAGGAGCAGCCAAAGGTTGCGCCTGATATTCCGCAGCCGTTGCCACAACCGGAGATCACGCCAGAGCCGAAGCAACCTCCAGATCCACAACCTGGGACCGCGCCAGCGGAGCCGAACCCACAGCCGACAATTTTGCCACGGCCAGGACCAGATATCCCACAACCTCTGCCTGAGCCAGCGCCGACGCCGCCTGAAAAGCCTGTGCCACCGGAGAAGCCGGCGCAACCAGATGAGCCACAGGCATGCGAGATGCCAAAAGTTATGCCACGCCTGCTGATTACCTCACAGTATCTGGCAGAGCCGCGTGAGGTCGCCCTGGAGAACGAGTTGATCACGGTTGGTCGTGCGGGATCGAGCGATATTCTGCTGGATCATGACAATCTCACCTCTCGCCACCACGCCATTTTAAAATACGACCGCGATCAATATGTCATTTTCGATCAACGCAGCGCGAAGGGCGTTCTGGTGAACGGTCAGCGCCTCACCGTTGGGGTGGGATGGCGCTTAACCGATGGCGATTGCATTACCATTGGAGCCTATACGCTGGTTTTTCATAGTTCCCCGCCACAAAAATAGTTCAGTCCCTTCGGAACAATGAAGGGACTGAAGAACCAATGTATGATTGTTGTTTATTGTTGCTTGCGGCGATCTTCTAAGCGAGCGCTGGCGGTTTTTGATTCGCCTCCTGAAGCGCGGGGAAGCGAATCGGCTGGCACCAGTTGGACATGCGGGGTGTTGCCGGTGATCGATTTCACCGCCTCGCCCATCTGTTTGCCCAGCGCTTTCGCAAAGTCGGCATTGTCCAGGATCGCGGCGTCCTTGACCTCTACTTTCAGATCAAAGGTATCAAGCCCGTTTTTCTTATCCACGATGATGCGGAAATTAGCACCCGTCTCGGGGAAGCGGATCAGGGCAGCCTCTACCTGACTGGGAAAGACAATCAGGCCGCGAATGGAGACGGCATCGTCGGTGCGTCCCTTGATTGCGCCAATCTTGGGATGGGTACGACCGCAGGCACAGCGTTCATCCCACCAGGCCCGCGAGAGGTCGCGGCTACGGTAGCGGATCATCGCCGTGCCATCGGCAGCGAGCCACGTCCAGACCAGTTCGCCCTCTTCGCCATCTGGCAAAGGGTCGCCGGTTTCGGGATCGATGCACTCAACCAGGAAGGCATCGGCCCAGGCGTGCATGCCGTCGCGCTCCTCGCACTCACAGGTCATGCCGGGACCAAGAAATTCCGTCATGCCAAATTCATCATAGGCCGTAATGCCGAAATACTCTTCAAGCTTCAGGCGCGTCTCCCAGGGCCAGGGTTCTGCCCCGAACAGCCCAACTTTGAGCTTGGAGCTTTTGAAATCGACGCCCATTTCTCGCGCCTTATTGCCCACATAGAGGCCAACGGAAGGGGTCATACAGACACCAGCCACGCCGAAATCGAGGATAAATTCGATGAAGCGCTCGTACTGGCGGGCATCGGAACCCATCGGAATCGCCAGCACGCCCATCTCCATTGCGCCATAGTGAAAACCGAAGCCGCCGGTTGGCAGACCATAGCCGTAGCAGTTCATGAACACGTCGCCGGGACGAATGCCGGTCATCCACAACTCTCGTGCATTCAGGTCGGCCCAGTTCGCAATGTCTTTCCTGGTAGCAAAGACGGGAACGCTCTTACCTGTGGTGCCGCTGGTGGCGTGCATTTCGACCGCTTCTCCTGGCTGAGCCAGCGCCATGCCATAGGGATACGCCTCGCGCACGGTTTTCTTTTCCAGGAATGGCAATTTGCGGATATCTTCCAGAGAGCGAATATCGGCTGGTTTGACGCCCGCTTCATCATAGAGGGCGCGATAAAATTGGTTCTGATGGTAAGCACGCTCCACTATTGCCTGCAAGCGCTTCAATTGTAGTGCTTTGAGTTTTTCTCTAGGAAGTGTTTCTATTTCTTCATTAAAAAAGCGACGATGACCCATTAACAGACATCCTCCGAAAATATTCCATACATTGCCACCATTCTATCACGGGAGCAACCCAACGTCTATTGAACGGGCCGCTGTGATATGATGGAGAAAAAGATAGGCAGGAGTGCTTTTTCAACGATGGCAGATACGATTAAAGCCGTCATCTGGGATCTGGATGGCGTTATTTTAGATAGCGCGGAGGCCCATCTCAAGGCGTGGTATCGTTTAGCGGAAGATCTGCACATTCCATTCAGCGACGAGCTGTTCTGGACGACGTTTGGTTGGCGTAACGACGCGATTATCCCCACGCTGGTTGGCCCGAGCACCCCTGAGCGCATCAAAGAGCTGGGTGACCAGAAAGAGGTCTATTTTCGCGAGTTTATTCGCGAGACGGCGACGCCCTTGCCCGGCGCGATAGAACTGCTGAGTGCGCTCAAGGAGGCTGGCTATCAGCAGGCACTTGCTTCATCCACACCGATTGCCAATATCGAATTGATTAGCGCGGTGCTGGGTCTGGAGCGTTATCTCTCGGCGTTTGTCTCCGGCGAGTCGGTGCCGCGCAGCAAGCCAGCGCCAGATACCTTTTTAAAGGCGGCAGAAGAACTTGGCGTTGCGCCTGCGCACAGTCTGGTCATTGAGGACGCGGTTGCCGGTATCCAGGCGGCACGAGCGGCGGGTATGTACTGTATCGCGGTGGCGGGAGAGCGCGATCTGCCCGGCTTGCGCGTTGCTGATCTGGTAGTGAAAGATTTGACCGAAGTGAATGTGGAGCGCATTCGGCAACTGGCTTGACAAGCGCGGGCATGAATGGCACAATACTGCATCATATGGAGGTGTAGGGACTCCGGTGGGTCTCACCGTCTTCAAAACGGCTGGGGGGGCGCTCCGCGCGTTCCCCGGTGGGTTCGACTCCCATACGCCTCTGTCGATAGAGCGTCTATTGCACATAACACTTTTATGTGTTTGTAGTGTGTAGTTATTGGCAAACTCTTTTTTCAATAGTGGGTGGTAAATGTCAAGAGAAATCAATCCCTGGGCGATGTATCCGCGTAAAACCTCGTCGTCTCCACTCCCCGAAGCGCTGAAAAGGGAGGTGACGACCAGAGCGCAGGAGATGATCGAGACCGTACTGAAGCCGAGATATATCCAACCGCCACCTGAAAACCCGCAGTTTAATTATATTGTGGATATCTATGGCAAGTGGTATCGCAAAGCTTTTTACTTTTGCGCCCAATATCATGTGCCTCACCCCAACGCAACGGAGCCAGATTTCGAGGCAAAATTTGCCCGCATGCAGTATGCTGAGAAACAGCTCTTTCATCTCTCCTTTATGCGCTATACTGGTCAGTGGATACAGTTGTACACGGACTTGACGCTAGATGAGTGCCTGGAAACAGTCCGAGATGATCCCTACTTTTCTTTTTGAGAGCAGGAGTATATCCCTGCTCAACTCCTGCATATTTTTTTCCATGTCATCGTATCCTCCTATCAAATATCTTGAGTTATATGCTGAATTTTACTGTTTCTTAGCCGGTCTGACCAGGATGCGCCCTCGTGTCTGCCCGCCCAACATGGCCTGTGTCACTTTTGGAATGTCCTCCAGGGTAACTTCAGTAATAATTGAATCCGTCAGGCTCAGGAGCCTGGCTTCACTCAGCATTTCTTCCCACAGTTCCCGGCGCAGCTGGAGGGGAGTCGAGGGCATATCGATGCCAAGCACCTTGATTCCCCGTAGGATGAAGGGAAACACGGTTGCATGAAAGGCTGCCCCTCCAGCGACTCCAACAGCCGCAATTGCTCCCCCATTTTTCGTTGTGCGCATCAGATAGGCCAGCGTCGCGCCTCCGACCGTATCGATGCTCCCGGCCCACCGCTCGGCTTCGAGTGGCCGCGTGCTTTCGGCTGAAGTCTCTTCTCGACTTAGAATCTCGCTTGCCCCAAGTCGCTGCAAGTAGTCATGGGCATCGGGTTTGCCTGTGCTTGCGGCCACCGTATAGCCACGATTTGACAGGAGGCTGACAGCCAGACTTCCCACTCCTCCCGTGGCTCCTGTGACGAGAACTGGACCTTGCTGGGGTCTCAGGCCATTCTTCTCAAGCTCATGTAACCCCAGCGCCGCTGTCGTCCCTGCGGAAAGCACGAGGGCTTGCTTGAAACCAAGTTCGGCAGGAAGAGGAAGGAGAAAATCGCCGGGTACGCGGGCATATTCGCTGTAGCCACCATGCCGGGCGACACCCACCGTGTGACCAAAATCGCTGGCTATCACCCGGTCGCCAGCCTGGAAGCGCGAGTCGCTTGACTCAGCCACCACGCCTGCCATTTCTAAACCCGGCACCAGCGGAGAAGTCCGTGCTACTTTGCCATGTGGGGTGCAGACCAGGGCATCTTTATAGTTCACGGCTGCGTATGTGACACGGATCAACACTTCACCCGGAGGTAGCTCCCGCGTTTCCAACTGTTGAATGCCCATTGTAAACCCATCAGTAGTGTGATTGACGACGAATGCTCGAAAAGATGTTGTCATCATAGTGAGTATCCTTTCCCTATCTCATATCTCATCTGTCTCTTTACGACCATCTCTTCAAGCCTTCACGGTTTGCGTGCAGATACCAGAAAGGTGAGGTCTGGGAGGAATGGCTGCGTCACCACCTCTGTGAAGCCAGCCTCTTGCAAGGCCACTGCCAGTTCATCAACAGAGTAGGCTTGTGTTTGGGCCGAAGCGCAGAGCTGACCAAACAGAAAGAGCGCAGTATTGGACGGGCCGCTTCGATCGGCGGAGAGCGCGAAATCATGAAGGAGCAGGCGGCCACCAGAAGGCAGGTAGGCCTGTGCGTGAGCAAGCAGTGCTTGCACAGTTGGAAGCTCGTAGCAACTCACAATATATGAGAGCAAGATCAGGTCTGCGCCTGACGGCCAGGGGTCCTCGCGTAGATCACCTCCTGTACAGTTGATGCGACTCGTGAGTCCGGCCTCCTGGATGATCTGTTCGGCCACCGCAACCACCTGTGGCAGGTCGAACACCATCGCCGACAGGGTGGGGAAGCGTTTGACAATCTCGATCGCGAAAGCTCCTGAGCCACCGCCAAGATCAAGCAGGCAAGAAGATTCTGAAAAGTCGTAGGTGCGTGCGAGTAGAGCAGCTGGGCCAAATGATCCAGCATGTTGCCCGCGTATAAATTCCTCCGTTGTCCAGGGATCGACCAGGGTCGTAGCGTAATCGAGTGATGTAGTCAGGTCGCCTTGTAATAACGAGCGCACAAGGGGAAGTTTAGGATACAGAATAGAACTGATCTGGCGCAAGTAGTAGTCACCAATGTAGCTACGGGAGGTGCGTACCAGGAAGCGTTGGGCCGCCGGACTATTAAAGTAGCGTTTGCCATCCCACGAGAGGAGCCTGAGTGCCAGACAGGTGGAGAGTAACACGCGCAAGGGTCCAACGGGAGCGCCCAGCTTGACCGTCAGGGCGTCAAGGTCACTCGGCTCGTTAGAGAGGGCAGTAAAAAGGCCAAGTTCTAATGCAGAGAAGAGGGCTTGAGAACCCATAAAGCCGTAAGCGATGGCAGAGATTGAACTGATCGCTTCACTGTTTATATCTTGTTTTGAGAATGCTTCATGTGACATATTGATCTTTCTTGCTCTTCAGCAGATGGAGGCCTTCCAGTGTGGGAGGAGTTTGCCTTTTTGTTCATCCAGAGTATAGCCGATGAATCTGTCAGAGCGCATCTGTAAAATTACCTGTTTCAGGTCGGTCCCCACTTTCTACAAAGCCTGGTAGAATGACAGAGATAGTATGGGAGTTTTTTCATATTACCCACCCACCAACAGGCGTGAATGTAACCACTTCCCTGAAGTCGTGTAGCGCTTCGATCGTTGCTTGAACAGGAAGTTGATTCTGATCTATGCGTTTCCAATCAGCACGATCGACAGTCCCTACCACCAGATACTGATGGCTCACCGTTTCCGGGTCAAGATCTGGAAAGATTTTCGTAATGAGATCCTCTAAATCATTCTTGTGGGCAATTAATAAATCACAATGAGGGCAGTAACGACAGGTCTTATTCAAGACCAACGGCTGATTGGGGTGGATATGAATGAACAGGGGGAGTTTTCGTTGCCCCATTTTGTTTGAGCATTGGGGACACGTGCTAAAGCGTGAGTACTGGTAAGGGTTGAGAAAAAAGCGATACCGGGGAGGTTGCTTTCCCAACCTGGGGATAGCCTTATTATCTTTCTTGCTCATTATCACCTCAATAATCCAGGAAAAGTGCCTTATGCTTGAGGCGCTTTTCCTGGATAGTTAGTTCATCGCATCCTTTACAGATACGTGGGAACCGAAAGCGGGTTGCGCTCGGCGAAGGGCCGCTGATGCCAGTAGGGGTAGATGGTGGGAATTTCGCTGGCTTTGTCGAGCCTGGCAACCTGTTCGGCAGTGAGATTCCAGCCAACCGCACCCAGATTTTGCTTCAGTTGTTCCTCGTTGCGTGCGCCAACGATGATGCTTGACACGGTAGGACGCTGCAACAGCCAGTTCAGCGCGATCTGAGAGACCGATTTGCCCGTCTCGCTGGCAATTGCGTCGAGGACATCGACGATCTCATAAACCTTCTCATAGGGAATATGCAACCCCTCAGAGCCTATCTGCTGGACGCGACTCCCCTCCGGGGCCGGTTGTCCGCGCCGGATCTTGCCCGAGAGCACGCCAGAAGCCAGAGGACTCCAGACAATCGTACCCACTTTCTGATCAATCGCCAATGGCATTAGCTCCCATTCGTACTCGCGACCAACCAGAGAGTAAAACGCCTGGTGCGCTACGTAGCGCGTCCAACCATAGGTTTGAGCGGTGGCAAGAGATTTCATCAGGTGCCAGCCGGAGAAGTTGGAGCAGGCAATATAGCGTACCTTGCCGCTCTGCACCAGCGTATCAAGCGTGCGCAGCGTCTCCTCAACGGGAGTGAGTGCATCGAATCCGTGCAGCGTATAAATATCGATGTGGTCGGTATTCAGTCGGCGCAGGCTGTCTTCACAGGCGCGAATCAGGTGGTGGCGTGAGGAACCCAGCTCGTTTGGTCCCTCCCCCATCCGAAACGTTGCCTTCGTTGAAATCAGCAGTTGGTCGCGCCGCCCCTCAATGGCTTTGCCCAGCACCTCTTCAGAGGCTCCCCCTGAATAGATATCGGCGGTATCAAACAGATTGACACCGGCTTCCAGGCAGATATCGATCAGGCGGGAAGCTTCGGCTACATCGGTTTTGCCCCAGGCGCTGAAGAAATCTCCCCGACCGCCAAAGGTTGCTGTTCCAAAGCTGAGTGCGGAAACTTTCAGACCCGAACCACCCAGTTGCCTGTATTCCATGTAGTTGCTCCTCTCTATCTCTTCGCTTCTACAATGCATGCCAGGTGAAGAGAAACGGGCTGCTCCCCCTTCTCCAGAGGCATAGAAAATGCCCATTGTTATCTTTCAATGGGCAGCCCTGTTCCTTTTCCTAAACATGTGACTACTCCAGTATCTTACAACAAAAGAAGGCGGCTTGCTCATGGTTCTTGCCTGGAAACTGAGTGTGGCCTGCATCTTCTTGAGCAATTTTTGAGGTTCTGAGGGCTATACTGAGGACGAGAGAAAGAAAACTGATGCGATTTCTCTTGAGAGCAAGGGATCTTTTGATCAGCGAGGTGTTCTCTTGAAAAGGAGCATACGGAAATGCAAACGATAGAACGTATCCCTCAGCTTGAAGCACAGGCAAGAGTCCACTGGCAACAGATCATGGTTGATAGCCTGTTGGCAATTATCGGCGTGTTGTTGATTACTGGAATCATGGTCGTGTTCCGGCTTTATCCGGTGATCTCTTCTATCTCGATTCTGTATCTGTTACTTATCCTGCCACTGGCGATGTGGCGTGGGCGCTATGCGGCCCTACTCGCTGCCATCGTTGCTGTGCTGGCTTTTAACTTCTTCCTGGTTCCGCCCCTGTATACCTTTATGATGCCGGTTAGTGAATGGCTTGCACTTGGTGTGTTCCTGCTCACGGCGCTTGTGACGAGCCAGCTTGCCAGCATCAGTCGTCAGAGTGCGGAACAGGCGCGGTTGCGGGAGCGAGAAATGCGTATTCTTTATGAGATGATGCATCTCGTCAACAGTCAGACGACGCTTGATGAGCAGCTTGACGTGATGGCGCTCGCCACTGTGCGCACGTTTGCTGCCTGGGGAGTGCATGAGTGCGCCCTGTTGCTCCCTGATGAGAATGGACGGCTGGCAATCCGAGCCGAGGCTCCCATCCAGATCGCATCGTTTGCGCTTTCGCCTGAGCAGTTGACGACTGCACATCAGGTCATAGTCGAAGGAAAGCGGAGAGCGCTGTCCAATACGTTGTTCTCTTCTGGAGAAGAGGGATGTTTACACTTGTTGCCCTTGCAAAGCGATGGACGCGCACTGGGTGTGCTTGCTCTTCATATTCAGGCAGAAGATGAAAAGTTTCTCACGCTGGAGCAGGCGTTGGATGAGCAGGAACATCTAGACGGTCAACGTACATTTTTCTGGACATTTCTGGATCAGATCGTTTTGACGCTGGATCGGACACGTTTGCGCACAGCTGCTCTGGGTTTATAGTGCCTCGCAGACATCAGATAATATTGTTCGTAGTTGTGGGGGGG
>JAICIM010000012.1 GCA_025928885.1 Ktedonobacteraceae bacterium
GAGGCGTCAGGGACCAATCCAGGTGGAGAGACGCCTTCTCCAGAAGGTGTGGGTCCTTCTGCGGCATCCTGAACTGCTCCTGACTTCTGGTCCGACCTCTGCCACTCATCTCTCGCCACCAGTATGCTCTTCTCAAGGACGCAAGAGAACGACATTGCTCGGCACGTTCTTCGACACGTCTTCTGGAGTCGTGTCGAATGGAAGACGAGACCAGGGCAAGCGCTGTTCGTTTCAGGATTGATCGGACAGAGAGAAGCAACGGACTGCTTGTCCACGTCTACCAACACGCTCTTTCTTTTCCCTGCCTGCATTGTCAATTCTAGCGTCCCTGATGGTGAGGCGAGGTGACAGGTTGATAAAGGATTGCTTTGCCCTTTTTTCATTGCGTGCTGATGGAACAGCATGCTCATCTGAAGGAGCATCTATGCGTGACGACTCTTCTTCCCGTCCTGGTAGTCCACATGATCCTCTTTGCTCTTCCCAAACTCAACATCTTGTTGAGCGTTCGTCCAGGCAACCGCATTGGAGACGCGTCGGCTTCGCGCTGACGCTTGGGTTGCTGCTCTTTCTGCAGGTCTTTGGGAATGCGACGGTCGTGTCTGCTGCGGCAACACCTCCCGTGCGCATTCCTGCGGACCAGGGTAACTTTACCGTTCAGAAATTTCTTCAACAGGCGCATCCTGCTCAGCACAAAGATGCCCCACTTCCGGTGTCAGGGGTGACGCCGCCTCGTGGAGTTGCCACCCCCAACAAAACCACCCAACCCAAGCCCAGTACCGAGCCACCCACGATGAAAGCGGCAAGCCAGCAAATCTCAGCCAGTTTTCTTCAGGCCCCGGCGGTTCCGGCCTCGCTGGACCCGGGCATCACAGGTAGTGCTGGCAGTACTCCATCATTGCATGTGGTGGGTAACGATAGCACTGGAGTGCGTTTAGAGGTCCTCATTCCCCCTGGAGCCATTGATGTCTCGCAGGCAACCACGACAAAGGGAACCGCTCCTGAGCTTCCATTGACCATTCACGTTTCACAGCTCTCCGGTCATGTGGTCGGGATGAATACCTCACTTGGCACCTTCCAGATCCAGATCACTGATGCCCAGGGCGCGACCGTGAGTGGCATCACGCTGCGTTCCCCGGCGAATTTTATCCTGCACTATCGCAAAAAAGAATTGCAGCAGTTGGATCTGGAGCCTTCCCGGATGCTGATGTCCTGGCCGACCCTCACAACAAGTTCCAATGCGACTATGGCGAAAAATGCAGTCATCCGCATGAATAACAATGCGGTCGATAGCACGCTCTCAGCACAAAGCATGGTGCTGGCATCGGCTGCGGTGACAATTGGGATCAGCGATCCGATGAACCAGTCGCCGCAAAAACCGCATGTGGCAACGACGGGAGGCAACACCGGCCAGGTCAACTACAGTTATCCATTTGTGGTGGCTCCCGGACCACAAGGCACCGCTCCCACGCTTGCGGCCAACTATTCAAGTGCCGCCACCAATGGCCGCCACTCGCCAACCGCACCTACTGACAACATGGGAGAGGGTTGGTCGCTCTCTACGCCATCTATTACGACGCTGGTAGAAGGTGGTGGGTCGGTCTGGTATTCGATCAATGGCCTCGATGGGGTCAGCGATCGGCTCATCCCCGATCATTCGACGGTGGGCAACGGCACCAGTTTTGCCACCGAGCATCTCTCCTACCTCAAGATTCAGATGGTCGATGCGGGCTTTGATAGTCAGTCCTGCTTCCACGCCTGGGATACGGCCAGTAATTACTATGAGTTTGGCTGTACCCATGATTCGATGCAGTATTACACCGATAGCAACAATAACCGCACCAACTATCGCTTCGACATCAATAAATTCATGCCTGCCCACGATGGGGATACCAGCCGGGTCGTGACCTATAAATACGTGCAGGTCTCCAACACCGATAGCGGCTACTACACCATTCGTGACGCGGCCCTCGTTCAGATCGTCTATGGTACCAGCACGACTCCTGCTGGCACCGTTGATCTCTTTTACAAAGGCCCCTCCAATCAAAGCGTGGGCGGCACCCAGTTCGTCACCGCTTATGGCAACAACGAAGGAGGGTGTACCCCGCCTGATGGCAAGACGACCACCAAGCGCTGTGATGACCCGGAAGATAAAGATGGGGGGCTGCCCAACGCCTGGGTGCTCAGTGTGCTCTCGCTCTCGACGATCAAAACGTATGTGGGCGACGACAGCAGCACCTCTCATCTCGACTACAGCTATGCGTTCAACTATACTGATACCCCCTACACGAACTGTAAAGACGCCCAAAGCGGGACCAACGAGTACTGCGCGGGCAATCACCTGCTCACCAGCATCACCCCCACCGTCTATCAGAACGGGACGGGCCATGCGCTTCCTGGCGTGACCTTTGGCTACAGTGCAGGAGGAGACCGCCTCAACAAGTATGAGGATAGTAGTCAGAGCGTGCCTGCCGGTGGGCATTATAAAGTGCAGACCGATTGGCGCTATTTGACCAGCTATCATGATCACTCCAATGGCGTGGGAGCCACCATTGTCTGGCATACGGCTTACAACAATAGTCATGGTACTCCCTATAGTAGTGGCGATAGCGATAATCGCTACGACACGTTCTATTGTGTCTGGCATAGTGGCGACTGCTCTTCTGGTAGCTCGTTCTACCCGTACTACGACAAGATGTGGACTGAGCAGGTCGTCTACCAGATCACGCAGATCGGCACCGATAGCAGTGCGTCGAGCCTCTCACCAGGGACCACCACGTATCATTACTGGCTGACCAAGACGACGGGGAGTTGTCCCGCCGATGCGCAAAGCAACAGCGATTGTGTCGGCTTTGGCTGGATTCCTGACAGCACCGATGGCTGGCAGGACTACTATCATGGTGAGTTTCGTGGCTTTGGCACTGTGCTTGTGACCAGCCCGGCGGGCGATCTGACGGTCCAGAAATATTACGCCACCGAAGGCTGGGACTCCTCCGAAGCGGATGCGGGGAACTATCTGGCGGGCAGCCTCTATGAAGAAGATATCTATGCGGGCGGCAACATCGACAACGCCAAACTGTTCAAGCAGACGCTCACCACCTATGCTGGCACCAATAGCACGCATACTTCGTGCAGTAGCGCCTATATTGCTGGCCTCTACAAGCCCTGCGAAATCATTCCGCTCTCCAGCAAAACGACGCTCTACGAGCAAACGGGCAGTGCTGGCCCCTGGGTGCAAACAACGAACACCTGGGATGATTACAACAGTAGTAGCGGTCTGATTGCTGGCAAATACCACAATCAGTTGAGTGAAGCAACGAGTGGCTCCAATATCGCCACCAGAACGCAGAACTGGACGTATCAAACCACCGATACCACAGTGGGCAGCAACGTGTACTATAACGTGCATACCCCTGTGCATAGCGAACTGGTCGATGCTTCTGGTCACACCTGGTCCTGCTCAGATACGGCCTACGATGAAGGTCGTAGCAGCGGGTTGCCCAGTCCTTCAGCGGGCTGGCCGACGACGGTGAAAACCTATAGTAAGTGTGGCGACAGCAACACCGCCATCACCACGTATGCAGGCTACGATCTCACCGGGAATCCGGTAGCCGCTGTTGACGGGGTTGGAGCAGCTAATGCCAGCCTCTACAGCAGCAACGGGTGTACCCTTGCAACGGCCCCGGTCTACCTGACCAGCTCCTGGACAGCTGGACACTACACCGGGTGTACAGCTTACAGTAGCGCCAATGCCCTGCCGACCGATACCTGGAATGCCTTCGGCCATCATAACAGCGCAGTGTACGACAGCACGCAAGGCTTACTGATGACCTCAGCGACCGACGCGAACAACCAGACGACGACCCAGAGCGAGAGCTTTGATAGTAGCGGCAACGTCACCACCAGCGTCAAGCAGCCGGGGGAAACGGCCAGCTACAGCCAGCAAGGCACGATCACATCGACCTGTACCGATAGCTCGACGCTGCCCTGTCTGGAAGTAGATGGCGTCACCTCTCTCTACAGCAGCACCGTGACCCGTACGTTCTACGATACATTGGGGCGAGCGGTCGAAACGCTGATGCCAGGACCGGACAGTACGCACACCACCGTCACCTTTACTGTCTACAACGATGCGGCTCGCTCCGTCTTTACCAGCCTGCCCTTCCGCGTGGCAACACGCACGACCTGGCTCGATCCCAACACGGCCACCGATGATACTGGACAGCCCCCAAAAGGCACCGAAACCGATAGTGATGCGCTGGGACGGGTCATCAAAACCATCGATGCCCTCTCCAATACGACAACCGCCACCTATGGAGTGGGAACCAGTGGCGTGAGTGGTGATAGTCAGACCTATGCCATCACAACCGCTGTCGATGCCAACAATCATGTGGGTGTCAGCTATACCAATGTTTTAGGCCAGCCCGTCTATACCGTCACCGAGAGTGGCACCAACGGGGGAACACTCACTCCCAATCAGCGCACCACGTCGCAGTACAACGCCCTGGGGAAACCAATATCAGTCACGGTCACGGATCTGACGCCCCAATCGGGTCAGAGCGTGACCAGCGTCACGGCAACAACGCAATACGACGATCTGGGTCGGGTCATCAGTGTCAACGATCCTGATAAGGGAACCCATACCCTGAGCTATGATGCCGATAGCCACACCATCAGCGATGTCTCAGGCAGCCGGACCATTGGCACAAGCTATGATCTGCTGGGACGGATGGGTTGTGTGCAGGATGCAGCTCCCAGTTTGGACGCGCATGGAGGCTGTACCAGCGGCGCACATCCTTTCGTGCAAAACACCTACGATGCTGATCCAAGCGGCGTGAGCTGGAGCGGCTCCAACTATGCAGTTGGGCGATTGACCCAGAGCGTCACCACGACCGCTCTGCCTGACCCCGATAATACAGTGGGGACGGTGACAGAAAACCAGCAGTACGATCTGCGGGGGCGGGTGAACACCAAACGAATGCAGATCGCCACCAGTGGAGGGACACTTGCGTTCCCGACCTTCCCGCTCTATCAGATAGCGCTCTCCTACAACGACGCCGATCAACTGACCACGACGCAGACCACGGTTGGAGGACAAGCAGGTTTCACGTTTACCCAGTCCTATGACAGCACGCTGGGCCTGCTCAATGGTCTCTCCAACACCACGACGGCAGCCCCATCCCTGGTGGGTCTCTCCTATAACGAGCTGCATGGCATGCTCAGTGATCTGACCTTCAAGAACAGCAGCGGGGCAAACCTGGCGACCGAGCATCTGAGTTATGATGGCTTGCTGCGCCCCTCCAGCAAAACGACGACCTGGCAGAGTGACGGCAGCACCATTTTCAGTGACAGCGTGGGTTACGACAAAGTAGGCAATGTCCTGAGTCGTGCCACCACGCAGGCAGCAGTGCCAGGCGTGACCGGATCAGGCGGCAGCGAGACGCAAAACTTCTGCTATGATGAGCAGAGTCGGCTGGTGTGGGCCAGCAATAGCGTGGCTGCTTCTCCTGGCAGTGGGCAAACCTGTGGCACCTCTGCCTTACAGAGTACGCTGGGCAGTAGCTATACCACCAACTATACCTACACGCATCTGGGACAGCTCTGGCGCGGTCCCTTGAATGGAAGTGGTACAACGGAGCAGTATCTCTACTGTAACAATAGCCATCCCCATCAAGTCACCGCTCTTGCTCCCACATCAGGCTCACCGACCTGTAGCGCCAGTGGCACCCCGGACTACAGTGGCACCTACGATACCTGGGGCAACCTGATCACGCGCAACACGGGTGGGAAGAATGGTTCCCTCTCCTATGATGCCTTTGATGAAATGATACGGTGGAATGGAACAACGAGCAGCAACAGCCAGGAAGAGTGGTATCTCTACGATGCAGCAGGCAATCGGGTGCTGCGCCGTTCAGCCACCACCGCTCCATCGGGCAATCCGGCCACCGCTGCGGCAACAATCACCGTCTATGCCTTTGGAGTGGAGGAACATACCTACTCGTATTCCGGGTCTGGCACGACGCTCACCAACTCGGGCAATACCTATTACTACAGCCTGGGGGGACGCCTGATTGGGACGCTGAGCGGCACCAGTTCTCAGACCACCAACTTCCTGCTCACCGATACGCTGGGGAGCGTGGTCACGAGTATCAGTAACACCGCAAGCAGTTCTGCGGTCCTGGGAACCCAGATCTACGGTCCCTATGGCAACAAACGGACCTCTGCCGGAACCATCGGCACAGTGAAAGGCTACACCGGCCAATACAACGACGATGTGACGGGTCTGGACTACTACAACGCTCGTTACTACGATCCAGTCATTGGTCGTTTCCTCTCTGCTGATAGTGTGCAGGACAATCTCATCGGGATGGACCCGTATGCGTATGTAGGAGGCAACCCGGAGACCGAGACGGACCCAACGGGGATGCTCAACTATGTTCCTGGTAGCGGCATGGCCTGGACGCCGGGATCAACCACTACCTATTATTGGGGACAACCCTTTGGATCACAACAGTCATCTACTCCTCAGTGGAGTGGAGGTATTCCGCATGCCTTTGGAGGTCAACCAAAGCCTGGGCCGCTAGGACCGGGAAGCAGTCAGCCACAGGAAGGGAATTCTAGCACATCTCATTCAAGTTCAGGAAACTCTGCCATGAATACCGCTGCATCGCGTGTGGCAAGAGAGCTTGCTAATCAAGCTGCATCGATGAAAGCAGCCGCCGCTATTTCACGATCAGTCTTAAACCTAGCGATATACAGAAATGTGCCAGCAGCTCTAGCAGATGCGGGAGGTGCCTTGTCAACAGGCTTACCAGCGCTTGACTCTATAGATGCGTGGAGCGCTTTTACAGGAATAAAACCAACAGATAAGGGGTGGATACAAGCAAGATATACTAATCCACTACTCGGAGGTCTGCGCGAATTCCTGGCTCATGCCATGAATCTAGCGGCAGGGGCATATGCAGTAGGAGACATAATAGCAAACGAAACGAGTGGACATCCAGATAGAACGTCAGAAGTGACAGATGCTGCTACCATCGGTTCTATCATTTCCTACTATGTAGCCCAACAGCTATTGAAAAAGGGTAATGAACAGGGAGCCGCATTTGTATCAAACCTTTCTCTGTTTCTCGGTATAGTTGCCTTTTGCGCCTCATTTCGCGATTTCGTTCATTTGCCATATGACAATTTGAGGGGAAACAGAAATGGCGAAAAAAGAAGAAATGCCTGGGGAGGTGGAGGTGGGGGCGGAGGCGGTATACCACCCGTTTTGCCTTTTATGGCAATGCCACCAGTGTTTGTACCTCAACCCTATCCGGGTGAAAACGGGGGGTGGTAATTTATATTGATCAGCTTTTCAGATATAAGTATCACTAGCTGATCATGTCATGTAGTATACTGTCGCTTATTAGAAGAAATGCACAGAGAGAAGTGGTAACAAATAAGTTGAAACTGAATGAGCTGCCCTTCTCTCTGTTTACCTTCAGCATTGTGTTTTCTGTTCTACTCAGTGATTTAATTAGGAGAAGATCCTTATGAATCTGCAACCATTACTCAGTCTCGATCCCACTATTCTCCTGCTTGATTTCTGTCTGTTGCTTATTCCAGCCTTACTCATCTATGCAATCGTAATGTCCATCATCAGCTTACAAGAAATAAAAAACTATCCTTTACAAAAAGCACAGCATATAGAACAAAGCTCCAGAAAAGATGTAATCATGATGTCTGGTGGCATGATACTTGGGGATGTTCTTTTCTGGGTTATATTAAAAAACCGATTGAATACAGTTCTTTCTTTTCTAACTCTCGTAGAAATTTTAGTTGCTGTTGATCTCTTTTTCCTCTTTTTTATTGGTTGGAATGCAATGAATGTGCTTCTTGCCAGAAAGAGAATCCGTAACCTTTTTGCTTCTCTACCTAATGCACTTCCTAGTGAAACTGACGGGCAAAACTATAAGGGTAAATAGTGGTATGTCTCAAAACGTTTCCTGGTCAACAGAATATAATGAAGCCGATGTAGCCTGGTAAGAAATGTGGAAACAAACATGCAGCGGTGCTTGATAATCAAGCAATTCTTGCGGTGGCTTTCAGCAATCTGACTGTCTCTATGGACAGCTAGCGGCTGTGATTCATAGTCGGAGTATGGTTCCGACGATCTCAGCAGGTGGATTTATCACGCTAACACCTGTTGAACATCATGCACTTGTTCCTGTGAGTACATGTATGAGCGTGCTTTGCCATACAGATTTTGGTGGTGGCGATAAAAGCGCCGCTCAGGGTGAGGACGCATATGCACGTGACTGGTTCACCAGTGGCGCATGTAGTTTTACATCTCAAACGGAAGTAACTACAGATCAAGGCAAACGTCCAATTAGTAAGCTTCATCCAGGCGATCAGGTGTGGGCGTATAATCCCAAGACACATCAGATGGAACTGCAACCAATCTTGCACGTTTGGATACATCAGGATGATGATCTAGTTGATTTGACGATCACATTTACCCAATCGACTTCTTCACGTGGAAAGGTGGAGCAGCCAAAGAATGAAGTAGTTCATACCAACAAGAAGCATCCCTTCTTGACTATTGAGAAAGGCTTCTTGCCAGTTGGTCAGATCACCCTGGGCATGCATATGCAACGAGCAGATGGTAGCACCGGACTCATCACCGGGTGGAAATTGATACCAGGTGTGAAGACGATGTACAATTTAGAAGTTGCACAGGATCACACCTTTACGGTTGGTAACGGGCAATGGGTGGTCCATAATCTCAATTGTACTTATTCGCCCAAGATTGCTAAACAGATGACAAAGAGAGGATGGAACGACGCTCTGCTACAGGATGCAGTTGATAATCCTGATCACACAGTTTCGACAAAGGATGTACGTTATGATCCAGCAACTAACACAAAAGTAGATAAAGGATCTGCTACAGCTTACTATTCGAAATCTGGAGGATATGTGGTTCGTAACGATGCAACAGGGGATATTGTACAAGTAAGTAATAGATCCGATCCTGGTTGGACTGCTCCCTGGGATTCAAGTTCAACGTCCTCTTCTTCAGGTCCATAACCTTTTATTGCACCCTGTTCACTTTGTGGCAGGTAAAGAGAGAAGGCAATGTGAATTTCTATGATAGTTTGCTGCATCTCTAAGTAAGATCAGGTGCAACAAACTATTATAGAAGTGAACTTTGAAAATAGATCTGGAGATAAAGCCAGATAATGGACGAACAGAAATAGGTTCGCTAAAGTGATCGGACCTATTTCTGGATACACCTTTATGAATCCCTTCTATTTTCAGTAATAATCAAAGCAGATGTTTTATTAATTGATTTCTTGAGTTCACATAGAACTTCTGCATTGTATTGGCTCCCAGAGATTGCGTTCTTGTTGCAGCCCGTCTTGTTTTTGTTCTCATAGAGGTCCCTCATGAAAGAATTTCTTTTGAAAAAATATTCCCACTATGGAAGGATTTCTGGCGGGGAGATCTTCCTGCCACTGAGCACAAAAGAGCAGTTTGTGGAGGAATGTACCTTATTGAGCGTGGCTATTGGAGGTTTAGAATTTTTTCACGTAAAGCCGCATAACGTTATTCCTGTGGAGCCTGTGACCACGTTTGATTATAGCATGTTTCTTCAACACTCTGATAACTGGAGTGAGAGTGTCAAAAAATGCAACGAAGCCGCTCTCAGTGTATTGATCGAAGAGGAAAAAGAAGATCCTACGCAATACTATAACCCCTTGCTTTTTGAGCAGCCCGAATAGTCAAAACCGATGAACAACACCGATGGTAGAAACAGACACACACCTATGAGTGTTTCCATCATCACTAACATTGGTGTCTGAGTCAGGCCGGGTGGGTACCAATAGCGTACCTACCCTGGATAAAAAAGCTTCCAAAAGATCCTCAAGAATTAATTGACGAAGGGTGGCAAGATGTCACACATCCAAGCGCAAAGTTGCATAGCAACAGTACAGAATTGTTCGATCCTGTAACAGGAAGAAAGGTAAGGTTTGATAGAGGAGTACCTGGTAAGCCGGGTTTCAGGGGAGCAGATCATTACCACGTTTACAATCCCTCTTCTACAGGGAAAGGAGATTTGTATCTTGACGAAGATGGTAATCCTGTTCCGAGAAATTCGGACGCATCTCACATCCTTCCTGGATAAAGCTTCATAGCAGAGTTGCTCAATAACGTCATATCAAACATCTCTGTGGTGCAAATATCCTCATGTTATTGAGCAACACATTTTTTATAGTTGACCTCGCCAGGAAACAATAATTTGAGTATCGTGCCTTTCTATTTCCTAAAAGCTGCAAATAGGATAGAAAGATGCGGTATATCAAATTACCACACAATTTATCGCACCGAAAGCCTATTACAAAGGGAAGCAGGTGGTAAAATGAAATTACATGAATTATTGGATTTATATGACCTACACGATAGCAGTGTTAGTAGTGTTTATTGCTATCCTGAACAAAAAAAGGTTGTTATAGATTTGATACTTCTGAATTGGAGGCAACTTTCCTATACAAATGGTGAACCGAAAACAATTTCTGGAAAGCTGATCTTCACAGGTGTTTTCAACTATACGTTACAAACCGAGATGCCAGAAGTCCAATTTGATGACGATGAAATTCTGACAGCGAAAATATTGCCTTCTCCCAACCAGAACACCGAAACCATACAAATGGTGTTGCTCGCTATCCTGTTCCCAGAAAAAAAAGAAGAGGTCAAAATCCTTCAGATCGAAGCTGAGGATGTAATATGGGAAGTATCTTAGAGAGATGCATTGTGATAAATCACAACATATTTTTCCTCCACGAAACCAGGGCAAGCTCACTGTGATCTTGCCCCGATTCGGGAGAGTCAGTAAGATGCTTTATGACCTGTTTACCACGCTAGCTGGTAGAACGCTTTGACCCACACTTGTTGTTCCTCTGTCTCTGGAACGGTATAGCCTCTTGCCCGGCTTAACAGATCGAATGCTTGCTCTGGTGTGAAACCGTCGAGGACAAGGACACTCGCTGCCATCAGTGCAGCGCGACCAAGCCCCTGACGACAGTGAAACGTGATATGTTTCCCTTCGGAAAGAGCAGTTTGGAACTGCTTCAGGAATGTAAATGTCGGTTCAGAAAATGGGGGAACGCTCCGATCGATGATAGGAAATGAAAGATAGGCGATTCCCTGCTGATGGCAACACGCTGCTTCTTCCGTCAGGTCAAACGCACGCACTTCCGTGTCGGTCAACAGGGACACCACGATATCAACGCCTGCATCATGCAGTGCTTCAATTTCATCGCCCAACCAATCGCCACCCCGTGGACGTGCCATCATGCTTACGTTCCCGCAAGAAAGTCCTGGAACTGTATATAACGATGCTCTCATGCTACAATTTCCTTTTTTTGATAACCTGGCACGAAATGTGTTTTTAAGCTGCTCATGAAAAAATTTAATATACTCGTGCTCCAAATATTGGATAAGGAGACTTTTTCTTGAGGGGTTATTCATTTCTTGTGCTGTTAAAGAGGGATGAAGAGGTTTGGGGAGATACGAAAGAATAGTTTTAGTATAGAGCGTTTCCTCGTTCTTTGCAAGAGTCTGAACCCACTAGCCCAACTCCAGCTCTATCTCATGACATAAGCATCCAACATCAAAACGGGATAACAATATGTCGAGAACAACGTCGAATAATGCCGTTCTCTTTCCCCTGCTTCTCTGAAATACTTAGAGCACGAGACAAACGCAGGGAAAAGGAGAATCTAACAAAATGTCCAACAGTAAAAGAGCAATACAGATTGCTACAGACACTAGAAAATATATATCTTCTCACAATGATCCAGAAAAAGAAGATGAAGAACAAAGCGAACCAACACCCTCTTCCCCCAGCTTACTGACGATGAAACAAGTTACCAGCCAATTGCGACTTTCGCGTGCCACCATTTACAGGCTGATTGCACGTGAGCAGTTCCCTGTCCTCCACTTTGGGAGAGCGGTGCGGATTGATCCAGCGGCCTTACAGCACTGGTTAGCACACCGCACAAACCATTGAACTCGATTCGGGATAAGTGCGAGCAAGACAAGGGTTCATTCATCAGCAAGAAAGACGTTCAGCCTGTTTCTCGTTATCACAGTTCCATAAGCTATCTCTCACATGAATCAACGCCAAATCTGGTTTTTGATACTGCTACCTCTTTACAATCAGCAAGGAATAATGTACTATACGAAACGCTATTGTGCTACGAGGAACTTACGGCATCAATCAGGCTGTGAATGTTCTTCCCGCTCAACATCGACAATTTTGTATGGAGGAAGACGAGAGAAGATGAAGCCGAACCCATTGTTGCTTGTCTCAACCTCACTGGATTGCCCTCTCCTTCTGCGAAGAGCTGCCAGTGCAAGCGCGAGAAATCTAGAAAGGACTCATAAGCACAGCATGGCGAAAAGGTTAAAAGGCGAAGGCTCCATTTATCGCCGCAAGGACGGTCGCTGGGTTGCCTCCATCACTCTCGAAAATGGACAAAGAAAAACAATCTATTGTAAATCAAAGCAAGAAGCCAATAAGGAGCGTTTGCGACTCTTTCAAGAAATGGAACGAGGATTGCAGATCGATCTGAACGACCAAACGGTTGAGGAGTTCTTCAAGGACTGGCTAGACGGGAGAGAGATCAATGTCCGTCCCAGAACCTATCTTCGTTATCGGGAATTAATCACTCTGCATATCCTGCCTTCTTTGGGCAAAATCAAGCTGCAAAAGTTACGACCTCAGCATCTCCAACGGCTCTATAAAGAGAAGCATACTGAGGGGCTGGCTCCAGGAACGATCAGAAATATTCATCGGCTGCTGCATCATGCACTTCATGACGCGCTCAGATGGGGACTGGTTGTCGTCAACGTCAGCGATGCCGTTGATCCCCCACGCGTCGTCAAACAGGAGATGCGTGCGTTAACAGCCGAGCAAGCTGAACAATTTCTTCTACAAGCCGAAGGTGATCCGCTCGAAGCCCTCTATATCCTGGCGCTGACCAGCGGGATGAGGCAGGGCGAGCTGCTTGGACTCAAATGGGACGATATCGACTTCAATCGCAGAAGATTGAAAGTGCAACGTACTATCGCACGTGTTCCTCACAAGGGATTTGTCGTCTCAGAGACCAAGACCGCCAGAAGCCGACGCAATATCCCGCTCACCGTTCGTGCTGTCGAGGCATTGAAACGTCATCGTCTCCGTCAGCATGAAAACAGGCTGGCGGCTGGATCGGCCTGGGAAGAACAGGGATGGGTCTTTTGCAATCAGGCTGGACGACCAATTGAGGCTTCCAGTTTGATTATGCGTTCCTTTCGGCCACTTCTGGCAAAAGCCGAATTGCCCCTGATCAGATTCCATGATCTGAGGCACACCGTTGCCAGTCTGCTCCTGCTGGCTGGAGTTCACCCAAAGGTGGTTGCCGAACTGCTGGGTCATAGCACCATCAGTCTCACACTGGACACCTATTCGCATGTCTTACCATCGATGTTAGAGTCAGCAGTGGAGGTGCTTGAGCCGCTGTTAACAAAACAGGCGCAATAAGCTGTCAAATAAGCTGTCAAACTGACCGATTCCAAAAACATACATTCGCTCAAAGCAAGTCTTGACAAGGGGGAAGACCTTCGGGTAAAATCCTTGTAAAGCGTTTTACTAAAACGTTTTACAAAGAAAAAGGATGGTCAATGCGCCGCAAACTGATCACTATTCGAGATGTCGCCGAACACGCCGGGGTCTCGGTTAGCACCGTCTCTCATGTGTTAAACGGTAACGACCATCACGTAGGGGCCGTGAAACGCGAGCGGGTACTGGCCGCCGTGGATAAGCTGGGATACCGCCCGAACGCTATCGCACGTAGCATGGTCAAGCGCAAAACAGCAACGATTGGTCTGGTGTGGACCGAGATCGATAACCCGATCTTCGTTCCCGTCATCGTTGGCATCGAAGAGGTGCTACGACCAGCCGGGTATCATATCGTCCTGGCAAGCGCACCCAATATCGATCAGGAGATCCAGGCAATTGAAACCCTCCGCTCACAGCAGGTCGATGGCTTCATCTTTATGTCGCTCTCCATCTGCTATCCCTTTGACCATCTCGTTCGCCTCAGCAACGAAGGTGTACCCCTCGTTATTATCAACCGCTGTCTGGATGACAGCACTATTCCTTTGATTCAATGGGATGAGCGGAGAGCCGGCTACGAAGCGACACGCTATCTGCTCTCGCTCGGTCATACACGCATCGGTACCATCAGCGGACCTATTCACGCATCGCCACCCCGGCGCAGCGCCATCGAGCGCCATCGCGGCTGGCAGGATGCTCTACAGGAGCATAGCATCACCGTACCGCCCGAATGGATACACATTAGCGATTACACGTACGAAGGAGGATACCAGGCCACACAACAACTATTGACACTACGAGAGCATGCAAGCGGCCTGCCGAGCGCAATTTTTGTAGCGAACGATGTGATGGCGGCCAGCGTACTCAAAGCCCTCTATGACGCCGGGCTACGCGTACCACAAGATATTTCAGTGATCACCGTCGGCGATTCGCCGTTCGCTGCCTATACCGTTCCCGCTCTCACTACGCTTGCCTTGCCAGTACAGGAGGCAGGGCGAGAAGCTGCACAAATCTTGCTCGAATCGTTCACTCACGGCAAAAGCATAGGTGCAGCAAAAATTACGCTCAAATGTCGTCCGCAGCTTCGCGAGTCTTGTAGCTCATATCACACAACACCATAGGTCCATCGTCTCTTTTTCGCACTTTATACAGCAGAACGCATCAGGGAAGGCGTAGCACATTTCACTCTCTCGATCGCACGATCACCTTACGTCTCCCTCTATCTGGATGCACTGCTTGCTTGTGTAGTCATACTGGTAACACATCGTCATCATGGTACTTTTCAAGGAAGAGGTACAATATGTTCCAGAGAAAACAGCTCACAAGGTTCTCTATTCATGGCTTAGTCATACTCTTCATCTCCCTGTTTTCTGTAGCCTGCGGCGGAGGCAACGCCAGCAGCGGTGGCTCAACGGGCAGCCACCCGATTGTTCTCCAGGTTGTTGACGCTGGCGGCTATTCGGATCAGGTGAAGCCAATGCTCGACGCCTATCAAAAGGCTCATCCCGACAAAGTTTCAAAAGTCGTCTATCCACCGCGCATTCAGGCCCCGCAACTTCCTGGCAAGCTGAAGGCGGAAGAAGGTGCCAATAACATTCAAGATACGTTGATCATCAGTGGCTACGATGGCGTCGCCAGCGCAACGCAACAGGGCCTGGTCGATCAGCTTACTCCGACACACTCGGACAAGTTCCCTGGCCTCGACGATAACTATCTGCCTTCTGCCAAAGCGTATACCGACCTCGCCAAAGGGTATGCCCTGGTCTTTGCCACAACGCCCAGCGGCCCCGTGTTCGAGTATGATCCGGCCAAAGTGCCGAATCCTCCAACAACCATTGAGGAGTTGCGTACCTGGATCAAAGCCCATCCACGTCAGTTTCTCTATGCTCGCCCCTCCAACTCCGGTCCCGGTCGCACCATGTTGATGGGGCTGCCCTACCTGCTTGGCGACAAAGATCCTAAAGATCCAACCAACGGCTGGGATAAAACCTGGTCCTTCCTGAAAGATGTCGGTTCAACTATCGAGTCGTATCCAACCCGCACCGGCGACACCATGAGCGCCCTGGCCACCGGACAGGTCTCGATGATCGCTAGCACGATGGGCTGGGATATCAATCCCCGCTTCCTGCATCAGGTTCCTGCGACCGACAAAACCTTCGTCCTCAAGAATACGACCTTTGTGGCGGACGCCGCGTTTATGATGATGCCCAAAGGATTGGATAAAGCGCGGCAGGATATCGTGCTGGACGTGATGGCCTGGATGCTCAAGCCGGAGCAGCAAGCGTTCAACTACGATTCCGGCTACTTCTATCCTGGCCCCGCCGTGAAAAACGTACCAGTCTCGCTGGCACCCGCCACCAGCCAGCAGGTGATCAAAGATTTTGGCCGTCCCGAATATGACAGCATCATCGCGCAGTCCAAAATCGAGCTACCGCTGGATACCGCCAATGTCGTCGTCGCCTTCGACAAATGGGACAAAGAGATCGGCAGCGGCAAATATAAAACCTCCTGAGTCAGCTTTTTGATCCATCATCTGACCATCTGATCAGATTACAAAGCGAAAGAACACGCTACGCCAGGATAGAAGACATCCTATCCTGGCACCCCATTGCCGCGTAGCGAGAGTCCTGGCGCACCAAAAGAGAGGTATGACGGACGGAGCTAGAGATACAATTGCAACAGGCATGTCGCTATGCGTAGAGGAAGATTCAATGGAGAAAATTAACACACTAAAAATGAAGGGCGTGACACGGCGCTTCGGCAACACAACCGCCCTGCACAACTTCCACCTTGATATGAGCGGAGGCCAGTTTGTGACGCTGCTGGGACCAAGCGGTTGTGGCAAATCGACCGCGCTCAACTGTCTGGCCGGGCTACTCGATCTTAGCGATGGCGAGATCCTGCTCAACGACAGACCCATCCAGGATATCGCAGCCGAGAAGCGCGGCTTTGGCATGGTCTTCCAGAACTACGCCCTGTTCCCCCATCTGAGCGTCGAACGCAACGTTGGCTATGGCCTGGAGTTGCGGCGCGTCTCGAAAGCCGAGCGCGAAAAACGCGTACGCAGCGCCCTCGAACTGGTTCACCTGGCTGAGTTTGGCAAGCGCTATCCGGGCCAGCTCAGCGGCGGTCAACAACAACGCCTGGCGATCGCTCGCACGGTCGTGCTCGAACCGGCCCTGCTGCTGCTGGACGAACCACTCTCCAACCTCGACGCCAACCTGCGCAACGAAATGCGCATCGAACTTAAACGCATCCATACTGAGCTAAACCTGACCACTGTGTATGTTACACATGATCAGTCCGAGGCGATGTCGCTCTCCGATACCGTCGTGGTTATGCGCAACGGACACATCGAACAGATAGGCTCGCCGCAGGAGATCTATAACCAGCCGAAAAGCTCCTTTGTGGCCCATTTCATGGGCTATATCAATCGCCTGCCCGCCACCGTGCTCGGCAAAGAAGGCAATCACTGGCGCATCGAAACGGCCAACGGGACGCAACTACTAGGAAACTCGACCAACAATGAGGTCAACTGGCAACAGGGGCTGCAGATCGTCGCGCTGATCCGTCCAGACGAAACTATCGCCGATCCGCAATCTGAGGTGAATCGGCTCAGCGGCAACGTCCAACTGGTCGAATATGTGGGCAGGGCATACGAAAGCCTCGTGCTGCTGACAGGGCAGGGAGGCACACAATTGCTGGCCCATAGCAATCGCAGACAGAATAACGGCGACCAGATTGCTATCAGCATAGACCCTGACCGCCTGCTGCTCTTCCCCGCCGACGAGACGGATGCGATCGAGAGTCCACTCATGCAAAGCGAGCCAGCAGTGCGCGTAGAGAGGTAAGAGGTCGATTATGGCGGATACGATTCCCATCTCATCACAACACGTTGAAACCAAACCCCGGCGTTTTCGGCTCGACAGTGGCGCTATCCTGCTCTCGTTACCCGCCGTCTTGCTCGTACTGGGGCTGTTCTTCTACCCGCTGTTCTTTGGCCTGGATCTCAGCCTGCGTGCCACTGAAAATGCGCCCAGCTGGAGCCTGACCAACTATATCCAGTTTTTTCGCGATCCCGATCAAGTTGCCACCATCTGGACCACCTTCCGGGTTGCGCTACCGGTCACGCTCTTCAGCGTCGCTATCAGCGTTCCCCTGGCCTACTTTATGCGCCAGGGCATCAAATTCGAGCGTCTCCTCACGGCAATCCTGATCCTGCCGATCACGCTCGGAACCGTGATGGTCGCGCAATCGATGCTCGGCTACTTCGCGCCCAACGGTTGGTTCAATCGCGCTCTGCTCTCGCTGCACATCATTCAGCAGCCCATCTTACTGCTGCATCACCTGATAGCCGTTGAGATTGCTCTGTTTATTCAAGGCTTTCCGTTTACATTCCTGTTGATCCTGGGCTATATGTCGGCGATCAATCCCAACCTTGAGCGGGCCAGCGCGATGCTTGGGGCCAATCCCTGGCAAACCTTCTGGCGCATCGTCTTTCCGCTCTCGCTGCCGGGCATCGCCGTAGCGTTCTGCTTAAACTTCGTCGCCAATTTTAGCGTCTTCCCTTCGGCCAATCTGGTTGGCGAACCGGCAAGAGAGACACGCGTCCTGGCAATTGCGGCCTACGAGACCGCCTTCACCAGCTACAATCTTCCACTCGGCACCACGATCGCGCTGATTATGGGCGCTATTGAACTGCTGGTGATCGTGCTGGTGTTGTGGCTACAAAACCGAATGGCACGTAGCGCGGCGATTAGCGGTGGAAAAGGGGTCTAAACGATGGCAACCGAACCAATTCAAAAAACAGCCGCCGCCACTATGAGTGCTGGCCCCATCAATCCACCGACAAAAACACGACCGAGCGGCCTGAAACGAGGCTTCTGGGCGGCACTGGTCTTCTATGTGGTAGTGGGCTTCTTCGTGCTCAACCTGATCGCAATGGTCAGTACCGTTGTGCTCGACTCGGTGGGACGAGAATGGTTTAGCACCTGGTTTCCGGCGGGGATGGTGACCTTCCAATGGTACCAATACGCGCTGAGCGATCACGACATCGTACAACTGCTGTCGAACACACTGATCGTGGCCGTCTGCGCAACGGGGCTATCGATCCTCGTTGGCTTTCCAGCGGCCTATGTGCTGGCACGCAAAAAGTTTCGTCTGAAGAGCTTGGTTATGGGCCTGTATCTGCTGCCGATGCTCGTGCCGCCGCTGGCCTATGGTATCCCGCTGGCGACCATGCTGCTGCGCTACCTGGGCGGCGAACTGCTTAGTGTAACGCTGGTTAACGTTGTGCCGACGCTGCCGTTTGTTATCCTGATCCTCGTACCGTTTATTGAACAGGTGGATACCTCGCTGGAATCGGCCAGCCGCATGCTGGGAGCCAACCGCTTCCAGACCTTCATCCGCATCATCCTCCCGCTGATCATCCCCGGATTGCTTACAGCCGGTGTGCTGGCAATAGTACGCGTGATTGCTATGTTCGAACTCACCTATCTGGTGGCGAACGCAGACGCGGAAACCCTGGTGGTGACGCTCTATGGCGATGCCTTCGCCTCCGGCATGCGCCCCGAGCAGGCGATCAATGCAATGGCCGTGATCTATATGCTGACCACGATGCTCCTGCTGGGTGTCGCCCTCATCTTCGTCAAGCCAACTCAATTCGTGGTGCGCCTGAAACAATAACACTACGTTCTTACACAAGATAAGTGAAGCGCAAGACGCCCGGGAAAAGCATGGTATATGCTCCCGGGTGTCTTTTTGCCCACCTGAGCTGCATGAATTTCATTTTCTCGATTAGCGCAACAGGCTCTTCCTCGCCTCAACAAGCATGGGCGCAAAGAATGAGGCACGCAACAGGCTGCGCTGGAGGACCTGGATCGTGTGATGGTGAGCCACATACTCTCTGGCCCGGCGTCCCATATGCTGGCAGAGTTCCAGATCTTTGCAGAGATCGGCCAGCGCTATCCCAATCTCAGCCGCGCTATCGGGTAGAACGCTGATGCCGCGCCCTTCCGTCAGTAAGCGGGCGTGGGAGAGAGAGGTTCTTGTCGCTACCACAGCGCACCCGGAGGCCATCGCCTCAAGCACCATCAGGATATCGTCGGCCCGGCTCGGCCCAACGGAAAGGAAGATATCCGCCATCATGAGCAATTGTTTGATCTCCTCTGGTCTCGCCTCTCCCCAGACCCAGCAGACATCTTCAAGATGACGGCACTTGATCTCATCTATCACCCGAACCTGCCCCAGGCGCTCCTCAGCAATCAGCACGCGCACATAGGTGCGTGCGGACGGCGGCAATGTGCGCAGAGCCAGCGCTATCCCCTCCAGGGCAACTGCCAGATCCATCTCCACGAGAGGACGATGGGCCAACGCAATCAGAACGATATCAGGCGAAAAACCACACCCGATCCGCTGGCGCAGCCTTGCTCCTTTCTCCACACTGGCCAGACTTGCCACATTTACCAGCAAAGGGGAGCGCATGATACGATCCGGGCGCACCTTGAAACGCGTGCGATAAATCTCCGCCACCTCCTCGTTTGCCAGGAGAAATTGATCGCAGCAGCGGGCCGCGATAGCAGCCAGAAGATGCAATGCAGGCCGATAGAGGAGTTGTCCGATCGCTCGACAGAGACGTTCATACCAGGGAAGGCGAGGAGAGAGTACGAGAGCACGGCTGCTTTGTTGTGCCGGACTCTGCGGCCAGAGCATGCTACCCGAGTCCATACAGACCACGCGAATACCCACCAATTTACCGATCAGGCCAGCAAATGCCGCGCACACAATGCCATCCTGCGGCAAGAGCAGGTGATATTCCTCGCCCTGCCGCAGCAGATGCAACAGGTGCCAACCTCCATGCCAACAATAGAGCAGGATGCCAGGAAAGCGCCAGGGGTGAATAAACGGGACAGGTTGCTTCGATACACGCGAGCGGGACGACAGAGTACATGGATGCTGCACGAGATAGCTGGTCCGCCACCGTTGCTCCATCACCTGCGCAATTGCGTTGAGCATGCTCCGCATATGGTCGGCCTCCGGCAATAGCGGCAACGGCACACAGACGCGCCGTAACGAGGAAACGATGGCTGGCTCGGGCTGGCCAAAGAGATGCACACGCAACCAGGGCCTGCCCCTGCTATGCCACCAGATCCCCATTCGCCTGACCAGGAGAACACGCAGAGAGCAGAGCGGGCGGCGTGCATACCCGTGCCAGCGGGCCGCCAGCTTCAAGCAATGATCGCACCCGGTCTCCTGCCCCACAATCTCAAGCAGGGTCGCGTGGAGTGCATGATAAAAGTCGGAGGCCAGTTGCTCATGCAGCAGATCGTAGCGCGACCAGTAACCGGTATCAAAATGGTTGAAGAGCAGATGTAAGGTGCTGACGCAGCGCTGTATCAATAGCTCGATCCGACCATCCTGCGTCACTCCAACATAATCATACAGGGCAACTAGCGCCAACAAGCAACCGCTGAGGATATGGGCGGCAGGATAGACAGCCACCTCCTCAAAAAAGATGCCATCCTCGCCGATCGGAGCAGCGATACCGCCATCCAGAATATCCCGTTGATACGCGCCAACTGCTCGCCGGGCTGCCTGGAAGAAATCCTCACAACCGGTCAGTTGATAAGCACGAATCAAGGCTGAGAGCACACAGCCCTGGGTTGAAGCCGAGGCAGAGCTGCACGGGGCGTGATATGCTGGAATGGCATAGGGAACCGGCCATACGCCAACCTCATCCGAGAGGTGTAGCTCATGGGCCAGCAACCATTCCGTCTGGCGCAAAAAACCATCCCGATGTCCCTCCTGACCGTCAAGCAGATAGGCGTTCCAGTGCGCAAGCGCATATTGTGCAATCGCACGAGGATGATAGAGCGCCACGGCACTGCCACAAGCACTGGTCAGATAAAAGATACCGCGCTGATCCAGATGCGTCGTCGAGAGTGCCAGCAAAGGCGACATGTCCAGGGGATACAGAGGCAGAGGGAGCAGCAGTGGTTTCTTTGTGGCATGATCATAGCGCAGATGCGCGAACTGCTCAATCCCATGCTTCAGCGTCATTGGTCCGGCAAGCACGTCACTGAACTGATGGATGGTATCAACATGCGATTGGCCTGGGACCGCCGATTTAAACCCGGACATCTTCATGTGGCCCTTATCTTCCTCTGGCATCGTGCAACGCAACCATCCTCTGAGGCCGCTGGGCATCGTCCATCTGCTGCGTATAGAATTCAATCGTTTGCTGTAGCCCCTCATCAAGCGTAACCTGTGGCTCCCAATCGGTCAGGCTTTTCAGCAACGTGATATCTCCCCGCTGACGGTCTATATCGCATACACGCGGCTCACAATACTCGCAAAGAATGGATTTTTTCATCAACTCTTCAATCTTTGCCTTGAGATCCTTGATCTGCGTCTCCCGACCGGATGCAATATTCACAGTCTGCCCACGGCTATCCGCACAGCGGTAAAGCGCGATCATGGCCCGTACCGCGTCGGCGACAAACAGAAAATCGCGCGATTGCTTGCCATCACCAAAAAAGCTAAAAACCGCATCTTCCAACGCACAGCGGATCAGCACAGGTAGAACAGTAGCGTATTGCCGAGCGTACTGGCGGGGACCATAAATGCTGAACGGGCGTATCACCAGCGCATCGAGATCAAACGTTCTAGCGTAAGAAAGGACGAGAGAATCGCATGACACCTTGCTGGCAGCATAGGGAGTCAGGGGATTCACAGCATCTTTCTCACTCAAGGGATGAGCCTGCATAGAACCGTAGACGCAGGAAGAGGAGACATGTACGAGCGTCGCATAACGCTTTTCGCGCAGCAATTCACAAAGCACCGACGTAATACGCATGTTGGTATCGAAACAATAGTGAGGCTGTTCCAGGCAGATAGGAAGAGGAAGCGCAGCCAGATTAAAGACCACATCGATTGATCCCAGATCAAATAAGGCTTCGCGCATGGAGCGAACATCGGAAATATCAACATAGAGAATCTGCAACCCCCCCATATTGCGTCGTGCCGCCACCAGATTCGCTGGAGTGCCGAGATAGAGATTATCAACCACGGTCACACGCCTGGCTCCTTCCAGCACCAGAGCATCGATGAGATGACTGCCAAGAAAGCCAGCGCCACCCGTAACCAGAATGTGTTTCCCCTCTATTTCTCGTGAAGCAGAACCCATATACCACACCTCCCAGACATAACCACCAACGTGCCGCAATAAAAAATGTATATCTACTGTTAGTATAGCTATGACTTCAATCTACATATTTAAACACCATACACGCATCGCTTCCTCTTATTATAAAAATATCGTAGTTGCGCGACTGTATCGCGCTGGTGACCGTCAACGCAGATGAGGAGCGGGCCAGGCGCGATACGGTCGCGGGATTTATCGCACACTGGAACCATACCAACAACCGACCCGGCGCGATACAGTCGCGCAACTACGACAGGTGCGGTGAATCCTCTCTCAACTTCTTCGTCGTGCGCTGCTACGTCTGGTCACGACAGGGGTGACATGCGCCGAAGTACGAGTAGCGCTTAACATGCGCAGACGCGTGGTAGAGACGGCAGGCACTCTAGCCCTGGTGGTGGCGATATGTTTTTCCAGCAGATCTTCCTCTGGCTCCTCAATAGAGGGGTAAGTAGCAGGTTCAGAGCGGCCCGGGCGCACTTTATTTATGACACAACCCAGCACGTGAGCACCGGTCTGCGTCAGGATTGCCTTGAGTTGTTTTAACTGCCCTTTTTGAGCGCGGCTGGCATCCACGATGACCAGTGTCCCATCGACTCGGGCGGCAAGGATGCTGGCATCGAAGAGACCCTGGAGCGCGGGAGTATCAAAAATAATGATCTCGGCCTCGCTCTGTTCCAGCGCGATAAACAGACGCTGCATCGCACGCGAATCCAGCAGCTCGGTCGGATTTGGGGGCTGCGTACCAGCAGGCATAACGCGCAGATTGGCGATCCCCACATCGTAGATGAACGCATCAACGGAAAAATGGGGAGCACGCGGCAGGCCCAGTGTATTTCCCTGCGAGAGGGGAGTGAGAAATTGTGCTCGCATACGCCTGCTGTTCGCTTCGGGCGTGCTCGCCGTTAAGATGGCATCGCTTAACCCCATTTTACAGGTGTCGATCGCGAACAGCTCGTGCAAGACGGGATGGCGCAGATCAGCATCGATGAGCAGCGTATTCTTGCCCACTCGCGCCATCGCAATTGCCAGATTCGCGGCGATCACGCTTTTGCCATCGCCCGGGGTCGCACTGATGATAGCCAGCGTCCGTAGCGAACGATCAACGCAGGAGAAGCCGAGATTAGCACGCAAAAGGCGATACGATTCGGCGTTTGAGACCTCGTTATCGGGCAAATGCACCAGTTCCTGACGCTCCACAGAGCCGCGTATACGCCAGAGCGGGGCCAGTACCGGCCATTGCAGCAATTGAGCAAGTGCTTCGGGCGTACGGACATAGACGCTGCCCGTCTCAAGGATCAGCGCCAGCAAGATGCTCAGGGAGAGCGCAACCGGCAAACTCGCCAGCAGATTCAACGGTATATTGGGGCGCATCAGATGCCCATCAGGCCGGGCAATCTGCACAATCTGAAGTAAGTGACCATTCTGAGCATTGAGCAACTCTAATTGTGCCTGTGCCTCCTGCAACTGGTTGTAATGCTGTTGCCAGCCGTTCAATTGCACCTGCAACGACGCGATCTGAACCGCCGACTTTTTACTCTTGCCCTGCTCATCGGAGAGTTGGCCCTGCAACATATCGATGTGTTGTTGAGTACTAACAAGGTCTTGCTGAAGCTGCTGCACCATCTGGGCGTTTGCTTGAGCATTGAGAGAAGATTGCTGTTTGACCAGCGTTTGCGCAATATCGTTCGCTAGGACAGCCGCATGTATTGAAGAGGTATCCTGAACCATGATTTCAAATAATTGCGTGTTATTTCCTGATGTTACGCTCACTTTTCGCAAAAGCTGATCGAGCGTCGTTCCTGGGAAATGGGCGGCAACCTCGCGCAACACCGCCTCGCTGATCGCCAGTTGCGCCTCCGTCTGCACCAATCGATCAGTAGCGTCTGCCTCGACGAATCCCGATTGATTGCCGCTCAGACGAGGCGTTATCTGCATTACAGCGCTGACCTGGTAGATGGGAGTCATCTGTTTGCTGACCAATAACACAGCCAATACGACGATCAGGAAACAGAGAATCATAGCTTTCCATTGTTTTACAAATGCCATGCGGTAATAATCTACGGTCATCCCTATCTAACACTCCTTCCTTCTCACCCACTGATACCAGAATAAGTATAAAAAATAAAGCGAAACCACCTGAACCCTTGCAACAAAGTCCTGCAACTTCACAGGCGAAAACCATAGAACGTACAATAGCAGGGATGCAAATACAGTAACAATCCAGAAGAAATTTGGAGGTTGAAAACCAGCTTTCCTAATAATAGAAGGATGCCAGCAAAAATAGTCGCTCGTGAGCAAAATAGCGATCGAAATAATATAACATGTTCATGTATCCCTTCCACCACATCTATTCCAACAGGAGCCTCATAGCCTGATAGCAATTTGCTTCACTATCTCGAAAAATAAGCTATAAATAGCCCCTATACCTACCTTCAGTATAGATAACCGATAAAACCATCGGGATCGATGGAACAAAAAACAGCCTGAGCAGATAGCGCTCAAGCTGTTGCAATCATTGATGGTGGCGTATTTATGAAGAGGCCGCGACCTCGGTTCCGCATTTCGCGCAGAACACGGCGTCCGGCTTGAGGGGCGATTTACACTCGCGGCACACTTTCTGCTGAACCTTCAGTGACGTGCCACAATAGGAGCAATAGGAGTCGCCAACCTCGTTCACCCCTTTACAGTTGGGGCAGGGAAACTGCGCTGGCTGAGTTGGTGCGGACTGCTGCCAGGGGGCGCCGGGGAAGGGAGAAGGCGCTGACTGCTGCTGCTGCATCTGCGCCATATACTGCGGCGGCACCGGACCTGTTCGTACGTCGGAGCGCTGCTGGCGCATCACCATATCCAGCGAACTGAGCAGTTGCGATTCAAGCTGCGACTGACGGATCACCCCGGCGCCGGCGGTAATCATCAAAGGCCAGAGGAGGAACATACCAACGGCACCAACAACCGCTTTATCGACCCATTGCTGCTGTCCCACAACGGCGGCCACGCCGTCGGGATAGCTGATCAGGGTTAGGGTCAGCGCCGCCTGCAAGCCGATCAGCGCCTCTAGATCGCCGCCCTGCTTAAACTGGACGGTTATCTGCTTTTTGTTGCCAAAATGCTGTGCCTGATAGCCCTGCGCTGCGAACATGCCCTCCAGATCAAGGGCAACGCGCTCAACATCGAGACCGGGGGCAGCGTAAAAACGATTATCCACAGTTTTTTCCTTATTTATGTATTTTATCTTCCGCCTGATCTTCATCCACTGCTTTAAAAAGTCTTCTCATAATAAGTTATACGTAGAAAGCGGGCCAATGTTGCGCCCATAACACACCCATCAGCCCGCTCGGTTATTTTTTTCTTTATATCACATCGACATGTGCAGATATGCTTCTCGCGCCCAGGGATGAAACACCTTGAGGGTATGACGCCGATTCCACAGATATTTGAGGTAGACCAGGACAGCATGGTCAAGTGATTGTTCAAGGGCAGCGACCAGTTGATGGTAATAGGGGGCGATACCATCCTGATCCCAGGCGATCTTATCGGCCACAAACAACACTTTATCCAGGCGTGTCGGATTGGCTTTGAGGGTGGTATGACACTCAACGGCGTCCAGCACAAGCACATTGTCCACGCCAAAGACCTCGGCGGCCAGGACACGCGAGAGCTTTTGATGGATAATCATGGGCAGGCGCTCCTCTTCTGGCAAGATGGGAATATCCCATTGGCGAGCAATATTGGCCCGGTCGAGCGCGGGAAAGAGTGCGCTGCAATCGTGCAACCAGCCAGCTATCTCTGCTTGAGTTGCGTTTTCGCCGACGACTTCGGCAACGCGGCGGGCCTCTGCCGCCACCTGTGCGCAATGACGAGCCGTTTTAGGGCAACCATGACGGCTCAGGAAAGCTGGCACGTCCTCAGCAACGCGCCCAGTCAGCGTAACTCCGTCACAGAGTCGAGAAAACATGGAAGCAGGAATTTTCCGCATCGAATCTCCTATGTATCTTCTGCTCGAAATACTATCAAGTGGTGCTACCACCCGGCACCGGTGGAGAAGTGGTATCGCAGCTTCTCAAGAAGACAATATGCCTCTTTAAGATCATACGTAAGGAGGTTACAGCTATGAAATAGTTGAGAAAAAGGGGAGGAAATGATTGCGACGGGTCAGCACCACATCAAGAACCAACGACCTGTTTCCCTCCCTGTTTCAATATCTGCATAATATGGCCCTCCAGCTTATCCGTCAAAACCTCGCTATTCCAGTAGGTTTCGGCAAAGGAGCGACCGCGCAATCCCATCACGTGGGCGATTTCGGGGTAGCGGCGCAGATAGAGAATTGCATCCGCCAGCGCCTGAGCGTTCTCAGGTTCCACAAAAAGCGCCGCCTCCGCCTCGCGTTCGGCCACCAGACGTGCCTCGCCATCGACGCTCAACACAAGTGGACGCGCACAGGCCATCATCTCAAACAGCTTGAGCGGCAAGACACCCAGGCTATGAGCCTCTCGTCGCAGCAGCACCACACCGACATCAGCTGCTGAAAATAGTTCGGGCATAAGATCATGGGGCTGTGCGGGGAGAAAGTATACATTGGCAAGGTTGCGCCGCTTCGCCTGCTCCATCAATGCCTGCTTCTCACTTCCCTCACCAACCAGCACGAAACGAATATCGGAATAGCTCTCCAGCTGTGCCGCCGCCTCCAGCAGCGTTTCCAGGTCTTGAAGTGGGCTGTGCGAACCGGCATAGAGCACCGTAAAGCATTCCGGCCAGCCCAGGCTGGTGCGGGCCGCGCTTTGAGAATGGGGATAAAAGCGCTGCGTATCGACGCCGTGAGGCAGCACGAAGACACGCTCGGCAGACAGGCCATGTTGCAGCAGCCGATCACGCACACCGCCGCTGATAGCCCAGATAGCCGCAGCTCTTTGTTGCGTAGACCGTCCTGCCCGCTCAACCCAGCGCCGCACCAGCGCATCCTGCACGTTCTCCGGCAACAGCAGCGATTCCGGCCAGAGATCCGCAACGATCAGGACGAAGGGACAACCCTTGCGTGCTGCCAGCTTACGAGCGGCAACGGCATTGAACAGCGGCAGCGCCTCCACCAGAACAATATCAGGATTGCCCAGCGCCTTCTCGCTCAACAGCGAAACAAGGTAGCCAGAAGAGTATTGAGCAAACAGGCGGCGACGAACGCTATCTTCAGGAACGGCGTGGCTCCAGACGCGAATAACGCGCAGGCCATCCACCACCTCGACTTTCAGCGAACGAGGACGCGAACTGCTCTCATTGAGAGAACGCGGCATGATGTTTAGAACCGTCACCTGATAGCCGCGCATCAGCAAGCGCCGCCCCGTCTCGTAGATACGTATAGCGGGAACCGTGTTCTCTGGCCGATAACTTGAGGTCACAAAGAGGATATGCGTCGTCATCTACTACTCCCTACCACCCTATCATCAATATGCATGTTATAGCATAGCATCGAGTGGAGGGGAATACAAATAGATAAACGGCTATTCAAGGATATGTGAAGAAAATTAAAATGCTGTGGTTGCACGATTTTTCGCGAAACCACAGCATTTTAATTTTCTTCACACATCCTTAGAGGTAAATCTGTTTCACCTCGACCACGCCTTCCAGATTTTTCACATCGGCAAGCACCGAGTCGGGAGCGTGGGCGTCGAGATTGACGAAGGAGACCACCTGTGCGCCGGGAGCAGTTCGGCCAAGACGCCACTCGGCGATATTGATGTCATTGGCAGCCAATAGCGTGCTGACGCGGCTGATAACGCCGGGCTTGTCCACGCTCTCCACCACCAGGATGATGCCCTCAAGATTGGCCTCAAGGCGGAAAGAATCGATCTGAACCACGCGCGGGGCCTCATCGCCAAGCAGCGAACCAACGACGACGCGCTCGCCGTTCTCCCACTTCACGCGGCACAACACCTGATTGGCATAGCTCGACGATGCCAGGCCACGCGTCTCCGTCACGCGAATGCCGCGCTCCAGAGCCAGGTGCAGTGCATTGATATAGTTGATCGGCGTGTCGCTGATCGAATCGAGCATGCCCTTGAGAACCGCGACAGTCAACGGCTTGATATGCTCATCGACATCATCGCCATGCACCTCAACCTCGACCTGCGAGATCGGTCGCGCCGCCAGTTGCATCTGTAAGCTGCCCATGCGCTCGGCCAGATTAAGATAGGGGTGTAGCTCTTTAAAGACGGCGGCATCCTTCACCGGGATATTGACGGCGTTGCGGTACTCATCGCCACGCAGCGCGGCCAGTACCTGCTCCACCACCTGCATTCCCGCGTCGTCCTGGGCCTCAACGGTGCTGGCGGCAACGTGCGGCGTCATAACCACATTGGAGAGCGTGCGCAAGGAACTGTCGGCTGGCAACGGCTCTTTGGCAAAGGTATCGAGGGCCGCACCCGCGATCTGCCCCGTCTGAAGCGCCTCTATCAGCGCCTTCTCATCGATCAGTTCGCCACGCGCCGCATTGACCAGACGGACGCCGTGCTTCATTTTCGCAATCGTCTCGGCATTGATCATATTGCGCGTCTCGGCTGTTAGCACCGAGTGCAACGTAATCACATCGGCCTGTGCCAGCAGTTCATCGAGGCTGACCAGCGTAATTTTCCGCTCCTGGGCAACCGCCGCACTGATATATGGATCAACGCCGATCACCTTCATACCAAAAGCCTGCGCAATATGTGCAACATGCGATCCAATACGCCCCAGACCGATGATGCCCAGCGTCTTGCCATGCAACTGCGAACCCATAAATTTGCTGCGCTTCCACTCGCCCTTCACCAGTGAGGCTTGAGCCTGGGGAACA
>JAICIM010000599.1 GCA_025928885.1 Ktedonobacteraceae bacterium
CATGCTTGGCCTCTCTCCAGCGCTGGATCAACAACTTGGTGGCCTGATCATGTGGGTTCCGGGCGCAATCTTTATGATCGTCGTCGCCAGCATTCTCTTCCTGCGCTGGATGCTCAAACAAGAGGCCCGGCAACAGGAAGAGGATCAACGGCTCGCCGAACTGGCAGACGAGCCTGCGTAACGACCATCAAACAGCGTTCCCATTTGTCGTAGTCGCGCGGCTACGACACGTTCCTTCATAACTCCTCATGTTCCGCTTGCGTCCAATAGCAACATGCACTATAATTTAGCAAGTGCTAAATTGTTTATTGAGACACGGTATAGATAAAAGCGGAAGGAGCAGGGGATGAGCGACAGGCCAGGGAAGAGCGCGAGGCGAAAAACGGCAGGTTCCTCGCAAGCGACAGATCGTTGTCTCCTGCCAGGAGCCGATCGGGAGCGGGTTGAACGCGGCAGGACAAACTTACTGCCAGAAGAGATCTACGGAGATATCGCCGAAATCTTTCGTGCGCTGGGCGATTCCAGCCGCGCCAAGATCGTCTATAGTCTCCTCAAGCAAGAGCTATGTACCTGCGATCTGGCAGAAATCACGGGACATTCGGAGTCGTCGGTTTCACAACATCTGCGTATCTTGCGCCAGTTGCGTCTAGTCAAGAGTCGGCGTAGCGGCAAACAGGTTTTTTACAGCCTCGACGATACCCACATTCGCATCCTGCTGGCCGTTTGCCTCAGTCACGTGCGCGATACAGACCAGCAACACGAGGGACTCGGCAAGGTGCTTGAGGTCTTCGAGCAGGCAGAATAGGGAAATAACGCGTCCTTTTAGCAGATGCATGCTCCTTGTTGTGAAGGGAGTAGGGCGACGCCCACTCCCTTCACAACAAGGATATTTTTCTCCATTATTCAGGTGGTTGTAAGGTAGCTTCCAGGGGTTGCAAGGGAAGTATCAGGGAGAGCGACGACAATAGGGAATGATTTACCATACATTTTGTCACGTTGGCGAATGCGTCGAGATATCGCTTGCAAGGGATGTTTGAGACAGCCCACATATATTTTTTACCAGAGACAAGTGAGGAAGAGCAGTTGATAGTCAAGGAAATAGCATCATCTGAAAAAGAGCCTGAGAGCTTAGGACAGCTTATCTCTAGCTATATTAACCTGATCAAACCACATGTTACCGTTCTGCTGCTGGGCATCACCGTCGCGGCGATGGCGATTGCGTACCAGGGACTCCCGCCGCTCGGCCTTGTGCTGGCAACCCTGCTCGGTGGCGCAATGGCAGCTGGCAGCGCGAACTGCATTAACTGCTATATCGATCGCGACATCGATCAATTGATGGGACGCACACAGAGGCGCTCACTCCCAGCTGGCAAGGTGCAGCCCACGCAGGCGCTAATCTTCGGCATCATCCTGGGCGTTGGCTCCTTCGCAGTGCTCGCAGTCTTCGTCAACCTGCTCAGCGCCGTGCTCTCGTTTGCCGCCATTCTCTTCTACGTCTTCGTCTATACACTTGGCCTGAAGCGCAACACGGCGCAGAATATCGTCATCGGTGGCGCTGCCGGTGCGGTGCCGGTCCTGGTTGGTTGGGCCGCCGTCACAAACGAGGTCACATTGCCGGCCATCTGGCTGTTCGCCATCGTGTTCTACTGGACGCCACCGCACTTCTGGGCGCTCTCGCTGCTGATCCAGAAAGACTATGAGAAAGCCAGCGTTCCTATGCTACCAGTCCTGATGGGCGAGCAGGAGACGCGCCGCCAAATCTTCCTCTACTCGCTGCTGCTTCTCGCGGTGACGCTCATTCTGTTCGTCCTGCATACGATGGGTTATATCTTCCTCGCCGGAGCGGTGATCCTGGGCGGCATCCTGATCTATATGTCGGTCCGTCTCTTACGCGATCAGGCCGACTCGAAGAAGTGGGCGCGAACCATTTTCTGGTACTCAAACTGCTATCTTGCGGCGATCTTTGCCATCATGGTAATAGACAGAGTTGTACATTTCTAGGAAACACAGATCATGAGCATACATTGGAACTGGCGTCTCGCTTCACGCCTCTCAGTGATTACGCTGGCCGTGCTGGTGATAGTGCTGGTCACGCTGCTACAACAGCGCCAGCAGGCCGCAACAACGATGCAGGCCACCAGCCCATCTACGACGGCATCGGGCTTGCTGGGAACGGATCTCAACGGGGTTGCCGCAGCGGATTTCAGCTTGACCGATCAATTCGGCAAACAGGTGTCGCTTTCACAATACAAAGGCAAACCAGTGGTGCTGACCTTCCTCTACACCAACTGCCCCGATGTCTGCCCGCTGACAGCTGAGAAGTTGCACTCGACGATGCAGATGCTAGGACAGGATGCGCAAAACGTCGGCATTATCGCCGTCAGCACCGATCCCGCACGCGACACACAGGCAGCGGCGCTCAAATTCTCAAAGGCGCACAACATGCAGGATTCCTGGCACTATCTGGTTGGAAACGAGCAGCAGCTTTCGCCGATCTGGTCCAATTACCACATCTTCGCGCAACAGCAGCAACAAACGGTCAACCACAGCATGGGCATCTACCTCATCGACAAACAGGGCCATCAGCAAGTTTATGAGGACAACGACTTTACGCCAGCCCAGCTTGCCGACAACTTAAAGATTTTGTTGAAACAATAACACCTTTATAAGTACAAAAAGTCCGTCATTGCGCAATTTGTCGTGCAATGACGGACTTTTTGTACTTATTCCACCAGTCTCTTAATATCACCATACGCGCGATAGAAGCCATCGCCGGTCGCCATGCGCACCTCATCGACCAGATAGCGGGCGTTCTCCTCGCGAATATTTTGTGGGAACTGGACGCGCAAGTTGGGATCGAAACCGGGAGAGGCGACACGCATACGCAAGCGGCCCCCATCGCGATAACATTCGAGTATGATGCCTTGAGCGGCATTGGAGGTCGTTTCGAGCGTCGTTGGCGCTGGCGTCGCGGCTGCCACAGCTGGAGCTTTAACATCAACGGTCTGTGGCACACTTCCAGAACGCGCGGCCTGAATCGCGGCCTCGCTTACGTCAACGCAAGCCAGATGGCCGCTTGTCGTCACGATAAAGAGACGATCAGCGAAGTATTGCATCGAATAAGCAGAGCCACAGCCGGTCCTCAGTTTCCACAACCGCTCACCCGCATGATTGAAGCAATAAACCGAATCTCGACTATCGCCCGCAAAGATGTACTGGCCCTGAGCGGTGGTGGCGCATGAGAAGATCGGCGCGTCGCAATCATAGATCTTCCCCGACTCGCCCTGCTTCGTAAAGCTATAGACTTTACAATCGCTGGTTCCGGCATAGACCATCGTCTCATCCTGCCAGCCAAAGAGGACCGGGCCTCGTGTTCGTTGCTCCCAGAGTTGTTGCCCGTCGCTGTTGCGATACATGGTCACGCCGCCTGAATGGCCGTGATAGATGCCTTCGTTGCCACAGCGCACCATCCAGCCAGAGGAATAGCGGGTGCTTTTGAGCCATTCGGATTCGTCTTCGTGGCTCACCAGAGCAACGCGCCCGCCAGCATCGGAGACGGCCAGCGAGCCATTGAGAATATCGAGCCAGTAGATGTCAATGTCGGGAGCGATCTGATAGGAGACGCGCGGTATTTTGCCGCTAAGATCATAGACGTTACCGTCGTCGCAGCCCGCATAGAGCCAGATGTCATCGGCCACCAGACATTTCACGCCATCGGGTAGCGTCAATTGCGCTTGCACCTGACCGTTATGATCGAGGCCAAAGATGCGGCCCGCCTCGTTGCCCAGCCAGCAATGTTGCTCATCGATAAAGATGCCAAAAGCGGGACTGCCGGAGGCAAACTTCCAGAGGACGGGCGCTTGCAGCGATGGCGAGGTCGTCTTGGTATGGTGAGTCGAGGCACCAATCGTCATAGAACGGCGCGTCACCGCTCGTTTCTGGCGCTGCCCCATCACGGCTGGCTGATAACCGCCTTTGAGCTTGGCGCGTAGCTTTTTCTGGGCGAACTGCTGCGCATATTCGGCAGTGGCATGCTGGCTTGTCTGGGTCTGTCCCTGATCGCCGATCCGCCCATAGCGAATGCGCACCTCCGTATCATCAGTCACCACTTCATAAAATTTATGTGCGCCTCCCGGCTCAGACAGTTCAAGATACGTTGTTGTTATGGTCATATATTCCTGCATCCCTTCAGATTGATATTTTTTGCTGGTAACAATCTGTATAACGAAACATATTCAATTGGGAACCCATTTGTACGGGTCTGATTATGAATTTTACCAAAGAGGTAAGACGTTTCGTAGTGGAGCGATTTATAGCGTTTGGGCGGCCGGTGGAGCGAATTAACCAAACCGATAAAAACCACCACAAACAAAAGATAAAAATAATA
>JAICIM010000138.1 GCA_025928885.1 Ktedonobacteraceae bacterium
CACGCCCCCTTTATCGGTATCAAATAGTCCCAGAAAAGAAAAAGGACGCTTGCTGTTCGGATATAATAGAGGAGACGAGAAACCCATTGACATGCATTCGTTACTGATATATCCTAACAGTTAGAAAGATGGTAGCGAAAATCAGTCGCTTTGCCCTTAGAAAGGCTCCCATACATGAAGTTGACAATGAAAGGGGATTATGGCCTGAGAGCGATGCTTGATATGGCCGCTTATTACGGGCAGGGGCCGATTGAAAGCGCGGATATTGCAAGTAGACAGTATATTCCTGAGCAATATCTCGATCAAATCCTCATGGTACTACGCAAAGAAGGTCTGGTGAAAAGTGTGCGAGGGCCAAAGGGCGGACACATGCTGGCGAAGCCACCGGGTCAGATAACTATGGCGGCGGTTATGCAGGCGCTAGAAGGATATGTACCTCCAATGGAGTGCTTACCGAATCCAGACTTCTGCAAGCTTTCCCCAGGTTGTGCTTTGCGCGAGGTCTGGCAGAAAATAGACACTATGACGCAGCAGATACTAGGCACCACCACCATCGAGGAACTGGCCCAACGTCACCGTACTGGCAGCACGGAAACAATGTACTACATCTAGCATTATATCTAAATGTATTGCATCTATTCTGTTGAAGCTGAACAATATGGGGGTAGCATGTCTGAAGGCTGAGGAAGATGAATGTGTGAGTATGCAAAGGGGATGGTAGCACGTGGCAGACGCATCGGACAAACGCAAGCTAATAGCAATTGTTGAGGATGACCCGCGCCTGGCCGACCTGTTTCACGACATGTTAGGCCGCAGTGGTAATTGGCGACTCCACGTCTTTACAGATGGGCAGGCGGCTAAAGACCAGTTACCTGATATATGCGCACATCTCATTCTACTTGACGTAGGATTACCTAATCTTGACGGTGTATCCCTCTACAAGATACTGCGCGGACACAGCAATACAAAAAATACACCCATCATCGTAATTACAGGCAGCCATGACTGGGAACTACACCGCATGGGGCTGCAAACAGGCTTTCTACTCCGCAAACCTTTTAGTATGAAAGAATTAATTGATATCATTCACGCCTTGCTGCCTGAAGAAAAGGATGGATGACGAAGGATGTTAGAGAATTCATGACCGGCTGGGACAAAAGCGTGATCAACCTCATCGGTCGCACTCCCATCGTCGAGTTACAGCGCTTTGCAGCTGCGTCAGGGGGAACGGCAGCGACGATACTCGCCAAGTTAGAAATGTTTAGTCCAGGAGGAAGCTCGAAAGATCGTGTTGCCTGGCAGATGATTCGCGATGCAGAGACGCAAGGGCTGCTGCGGCCTGGCTCGGTCATCACGGAACCCACCAGCGGCAACATGGGTATCTCGCTGGCCTGTATGGCGGCGGCGCGAGGCTATAGCTGCATCCTCACCATGCCTGATACGATCAGCCTGGAACGTCGCTTGCTCATTCAACGTTTTGGCGCTCAGATCATCCTTACTCCGGGCAATCAGGGCATGCGGGGCGCGATCAATAAGGTCGTCGAACTGCGCACCACCCTCCCCAACGTCTGGTATCCCCAACAGTTTTACAATCAGGCCAACCCACGCGCCCACCACGACACCACCGCCGTCGAGATTTGGGAACAGACGCAAGGGCTGGTCGATGTCGTCGTGATCGGCGTTGGCACTGGCGGTACACTCACCGGCATTGCCGAGGGGCTGCGAGAGCGCAAACCATCGGTCGAAGTTGTGGCCGTCGAGCCAGCTTCGTGCGCCATCCTTTCGGGCAAGCGGCCCGGCCCTCATCGCATCGAGGGGCTAGGACCAGGATTCATCCCCGACACCCTGCATGTTGATCTGATCGATCGCGTCATCCCTGTCACCGACCACGACGCCGTTGAGACCGCAATCTGCCTGATGAAAGAGGAGGGGCTGTCGGTCGGCATCAGTAGCGGGGCCGTGGCCTGGGCGACGCTGCAAGAGGCCCGCAGAGAGCAAAATCGCGGCAAAGTGATTGTCACCGTCTTCCCCAGCGCCGCCGAACGCTATCTGCAAACCATTCTCTTCGACGATCTACGCACCGGCCAGCGCTGATCGCGTCCACCCGCTTGTAAGCCAGGCAGTTCCATCTGAACCCATCCGCACGAGAGGACGAGCAAACGAATTTGTGATCAGGGTGCATTTTGTTGTAACCTATCCTTGCCCTTGAATCGTTCTAAGTATGAGGGTGAAGAGAGGAAATTGGATGTGTCTTCATCTCTTCATATTGAACGTGGAACAATTTATAGCTGGTATCATTTGAGGCAAAATATGATGCAGTCCGTTACAGAGATACACTGTTTTCGCCTGGGGCAACACGCATACAGGCGTATCTCTCTCCTGAGTTGGCTGATGGCAAGTGGTCTGCTGTGCTGCGCCACCCTTGCTCTGTTTCTCTGCGTCACCGTATGGCGAAGCTATGACCATACCTTCACCTTCTACCTGAAGTGGCAGGACGCCGTGGTTGCATTATCCGCATTCACAACTTTTCTCACACTTGGCGGCATCGCGCTTATCTGCTGTTTCCTGCTCACCCTGCGTTCCGGTTATAAGCACGACATGATTACGCTTGAGGGCAGGCTGCTCACAGCGCGTGATCTCTCCCCCTTAAACCTTGCCAGCATCTTCTGGATGATGAATAGCGTCTTCTGGTGCGCCGTCGTCGTCGTGATCGGGCTATTTCCCGCCATGATGATTGGCTGGACACTGCACCTCTCCTCGCCGGTCTTATCTGTTGTCCTGACAACCGTTGCCAGCATCCTCTGTCTGGTCGGTCTGGTTGCCAGCATCGTTGCCGCCGCCTTCATCGGCATCGGCTGCATTGGTGCATTTAAATCAGTACGCAAGCTGGGAGCGGCACACCGCTATGAGCTAAGCAATCGTACGACCATCAGCATCGATCACCGTGAACTCAGCATCCTTCATCCGGGCCACCCTGAATCGATGATCGATCTCACCCTGCTGGCGAAAGAAGATCGCCACGAACTGCTTGCGCTGCTGCATGAGCGCTGGGTCGATACAGAGAAAGAATGGAATCCAGAACTGGGTGATGAGATCAGCGCTGCCTTGCTGGAGACCGAAGATGATCTGCTCGCTACGGCCTGACGAATGTTTTTTTGTTTCGTCAAATTCCATTGAAAAATGGGAATAATGCGGCATAGATTTCCGTTATTACTAATGAAATTGTCTTTGTTTAAAACGAAACGTCCCCGCATGGCCGTGGGAAACACCCTTTCCTTACCATGCTGCGCAACCGACAACTGTAGGATAGTATTGACATCTATTGGCAAAAGTAGTATACTTGCCTCTTGCCAGTGGATGTATACTAAAAGCATTGGTGGATGATATAAAACCAGGGAAATCTCGAACACAGATACGGACCAAGAGAAGAAAATAAGCAACGTACAGGCACACATTACTTCCCCGATACTATGAGGATATCTGTTATTAGTTATCAGCCGCACTGGGCTTCAGCTTCGATTATGAACACGATGCCGTAATGCGTTATGATACACAACAGGTCTGATCAGCCGTCGGAGAAGGAATGTGCCGTTTTTGCTGTTTGCGGTCTATCTGTTTGACGCGTATACATTTCCTTATGAGGGGGCTATGTGTGTGGACAGTTGCGAACAACTCGTTCAAGTAGAGGAGTAGGAGTAACCGCTTATGTTTGGTATGAGCGGTTACTTTTCTTGTCATAGACCGTTTCACAACACAGGCATCATAGGCAATTATCTCATTTTTCCGTTTTCCGTTACACAGAGGGGTGCGCTTCTCCGTGCCTCTCGATTTCCTCTATGGGCGAATAGGTGAGAGGAGAATACCACATATGGCAATAAGCACAAAGGCCGTTGCTCTCCCGGAGCGTGTGTCCTTCGCACGTATCCCAGACATACGGACTATGCCTGGCCTGATTCAAATTCAACTTGATTCTTTTGAATGGTTTAAGAAAGAAGGTCTGCGCGAACTCTTTGAAGAAATCTCTCCTATCGAAGACTTTACTGGTAAAAACCTCAGCCTGGAATTCATTGTACCACCTGAACCCTTCGGCAAGCCAAAATACTCAGAGGACGAATGCCGTGACCGCGACGCCACCTATTCCGCTCCTCTTACAGCCAAAGCTCGCCTGATTAATAAAGAGACCGGCGAAATCATCGAGAAGGATATCTTCATGGGTGATTTCCCCTTGATGACCCGCGAAGGCACCTTCATCATCAATGGAGCCGAGCGCGTCGTCGTCAGCCAGCTCGTCCGCTCTCCCGGCGTCTACTATACCGTCGATGAAGATGCGACCACGGGCAAAAAACTCTACGCGGCAAAACTTATTCCGGGACGTGGTGCGTGGTTAGAGTTTGAGACCAGCAACAAAAATCTGCTCACAGTCAAAATCGATCGCAAACGCAAGCTGCCGGTCACAACCCTGCTGCGTGCGATTGCCTCGCTGGCGAAAGAGCACTGGCACGCCGAAGAGCTTGACCTCTCGACGGATCAGGGCATCCTCGACGCCTTCGCTGGCGTGGATAACGACGCCAACGTTCGCTATATCCAGGCGACGCTGGACCGTGATCCGGTCAAGAGGGAAGACGAGGCACTGCTCGAACTGTACAAGAAGCTGCGCCCGGGCGATCCGGCTACATTGGAGAATGCCCGTTCGCTGGTGCGCAACCTCTTCTTCAATCCACGCCGCTACGATCTGGGCAGCGTCGGTCGCTATAAGCTCAATCGCAAGCTCGACCTGACCGTACCACAACATCAGCGCATCCTCACTCAGGATGATCTGGTCAATATCGTTCGTCGCCTGGTATCTCTAAACCTGGGCCGAGGGCGCAAAGATGATATCGACCACCTGGGCAACCGTCGCGTGCGCTGCGTCGGCGAACTGATTCAAACCCAGTTCCGCGTCGGCCTGCTGCGTATGGAACGAGTCGTCAAAGAGCGCATGAGCATTCAGGAACCCGGACAGGCCACTCCTAACGCGTTAATTAATATCCGTCCGGTCGTCGCCGCGATGAAAGAGTTCTTTGGTGGCAGCCAGCTTTCCCAGTTCATGGACCAGACCAACGCTCTCGCGGAGATTGGACATAAGCGTCGTCTCTCGGCACTCGGTCCTGGCGGTCTCTCACGTGATCGCGCCGGATTTGATGTCCGCGACGTACACCAGTCGCACTATGGCCGCATCTGTCCGATCGAGACTCCTGAAGGTCCAAACATCGGTCTGATCGGTAACCTGGCAACCTATGGGCAGATCAACCCCTATGGGTTTATCGAGACCCCGTATCGCAAGGTCTACAAACGTCTGGCCGCCAACGATCCGCGCCTCGTGGGACGCGAGTTCCGTGGGGTGATTGGTCACGAGCGCGAAGACGTGAAGCTGCCGGACGGCACTGTGCTGCTCAAAGCACGCACCTATGTGCGCGTTGACAACACTCTCTTTAAGCAGTTGTCCGAGCTGCTGGGCGATGCCCCTGTGCGCATCAAACCGTTCGTTTCTGAAGAGGTGGAATATCATACCGCCGATGATGAAGAGAACTACTGGATCGCGCAGGCCAACGTCAAGCTGACCGAGAGCAACGAGTTCGCCGAAGAGCGCGTGCTGGCTCGTTACCAGGGTGAGTTTGCTGAAGAGCGCTCCGATAGCATTGACTTTATGGATGTCTCGCCCCGGCAAACCGTCAGCGTGGCTACCGCGCTGATCCCGTTCCTGGAGCATGACGATGTGAACCGCGCTCTCATGGGCGCAAACATGCAGAGGCAGGCAGTGCCGCTGCTGCGTCCTCAGTCTCCTATCTGTGGCACCGGCATCGAGCGACAGGTTGCTATCGACTCCGGCCAGGTCATCCTGAGCCAGAAGGATGGCGAGGTGATGTCCTCGACGGCCCGCAAGGTCGAGATTATGGACGACGACGGCGAACTGCATAGCTATCGTCTGCGCAAGTTCATTCGTACCAACGCCGGCACCTGCATCAACCAGCGCCCCATCGTCAACAAAGGCGACCGGGTGAACGCAGGGCAGGTCATCGCCGATAGCTCCTCCACCGAGCTGGGAGAACTGGCGCTGGGCCAGAATATCCTGGTGGCCTTCATGAGCTGGGAGGGCGGCAACTTCGAGGACGCCATCCTGATCAGCGAAGGAATTGTTCGTGACGACTACTTCACCTCGATCCATATCGAAAAGTACGAGGTAGAAGCACGCGACACAAAGCTGGGACCCGAAGAGATCACGCGCGACATCCCCAACGTGGGCGAAGAGGGACTGCGCAACCTCGACGAGCGCGGCATCATCTATGTTGGTGCTGAAGTTGGCGCACAGGATATCCTGGTGGGCAAGATCACACCCAAAGGCGAGACCGAGCTGACGGCAGAGGAGAAACTGCTGCGTGCCATCTTCGGTGAAAAAGCACGTGAAGTCAAAGATACCTCGCTGCGCGTGCCACACGGCGAGCGCGGCAAAATCGTCGAGGTCAAGATCTTCTCGCGCGAGGCGGGCGACGAACTACCTCCCGGCGTCAATCAACTGGTGCGGGTCAGCATCGCTCAGAAGCGCAAGATCGGCGCGGGCGACAAGATGGCTGGACGCCACGGCAATAAAGGCGTCATTTCGCGCGTCCTGCCGATTGAGGATATGCCCTTCCTGCCCGATGGCACTCCGGTAGACATCATTCTCAATCCGTTGGGCGTGCCGCACCGTATGAATATCGGTCAGATCATGGAGACCCACCTGGGTTGGGCCGCCAATATGCTCGGTTTCAAAATCGCGACCCCGGTCTTTGACGGTGCCAGCGAGGAAGACATCGAAGAGATGCTGCGTCGCGCCAATCTGCCAGATTCGGGCAAAGTGCAGTTGTTTGACGGACGCACCGGCGAACCCTTCGACCACCCGGTCACGGTTGGCTACACCTATATGCTCAAGCTGGCCCACCTGGTCGAAGACAAAGTGCATGCCCGTTCAACTGGCCCATACAGCTTGATTACCCAGCAGCCGTTGGGTGGTAAAGCACAGTTTGGTGGTCAGCGCTTCGGCGAGATGGAGGTCTGGGCTTTGGAAGCCTATGGCGCAGCTCATATCCTTCAGGAGATCCTGACCGTCAAATCCGACGACGTGGTGGGACGCGTCAAGACCTACGAGGCCATCGTCAAGGGCGAAAACATCATGGAGCCAGGCGTACCAGAATCGTTCAAAGTGCTGGTTAAAGAATTGCAAAGCCTGGGGATCAACGTCGAAGTACTCAACGAAGACGAGCAGAAAATTCAATTTGTTGAAGACACTTCAAGTGATGTGATGCCGGAACTGGGAATTAATCTATCCGGTTTCGAGGGAGATCAATAACGTAGGGAATAATCACCTCAAGATACACCATTACCTTTTTATTCAGACTGACAACGACGCGATGCGTCTAGCCTCCGGCTCAGTCAGTCAGAAAGGTAGCACCTGTTGTGCATGGTGCGCCCACTCCTCCACTTTGCGTGGAGTGGGGCATCATGCCTATGTCCCTACTTGCAGGAGGTAGCATGCTCGAAGTCAACGATTTTAACGCTATCCGTATCAGCCTTGCCAGCCCCGAGCAAATTCGCAGTTGGAGCTATGGCGAGGTCACGAAACCGGAAACCATCAACTACCGTACGCTCAAACCGGAAAAGGACGGCCTGTTCTGTGAGCGCATCTTCGGTCCGACCAAAGACTGGGAGTGTTACTGCGGTAAATATAAGCGAGTCCGCTTTAAGGGCATCGTTTGTGATAAATGCGGCGTCGAAGTAGCACGTTCTAAAGTGCGACGCGAGCGCATGGGCCATATCGAACTGGCGTCCCCGGTCAGCCATATCTGGTACTTCAAGGGAACACCCAGCCGCATCGGCCTGCTGCTCGACCTCTCGCCCCGCAACCTGGAGCGCATCCTCTACTTTGCACTCTACGTAGTGACCAATGTTGATGAGGAAGCCCGCCAGCGCGAACTGATGCGCCTGGACGAAGAGATGGTCTCGCTGGAACAGAATCTTGACACTAAGGTGCTGGATCGCATCAACAACCTGCGCACCCAGCGCGATAGCGCCATTCAAGAGGCGGACCAGCGCTACTCGCATACTGGCCGTCAGGAGATCGAGGAGAAGCGCGAGCAGGATCTCGAAGCCGCCCGCCGTGCCGAGAGCGACACGCTCTCCGAACTGCGTGACTCGATGAATCAGGTCACCGACTACGATATCATCTTCGCGCCAACCGATACCGTCATCGTCAAAGCCAACGATGCCGTCTCGCCCAAACACCTTGAAGTTTTGGAGCGCGTCGCCGAGACGGCCCGCAACGCCATCGCAGAGCAGACCCGCCGCGAACTGGACGCCTCGCAATCTGAGGGCCGCCGCGAGACGGATCGCCTGGGATTGGAGTTCCAGGGCAAGATCGATTCGGCTCAAACGCAGCTCGAAAAAGAGCGCAATGAGAATCGTCAGCGCCTCGAACAGTTGCGCCGCGACCTGGAAGGTGTCAAGAAAATGGACCTGCTCCAGGAAAACCGCTACCGCGAACTGAAAGATGCCTTTGGCGATGTCTTCCGTGCAGGTATGGGAGCCGAGGCCGTTCGTGAGTTGATCTCGAACATCGACCTGGACAGGCTCTCAGGCGACCTGCGCCACGAGATCAGCTCAACGGTTGGACAGCGCCGCAAAAAGGCCACGAAGCGTCTGAAGGTCGTCGAGGCTTTCCGCAAATCCGCAACTTCACCGGAGTGGATGATCCTGACTGTACTACCAGTGCTACCTCCTGACCTGCGCCCAATGGTACAGCTCGATGGCGGACGCTTCGCAACTTCGGACCTGAACGACCTGTATCGCCGCGTGATCAACCGCAACAACCGTCTCAAACGCTTGCTTGAGCTGGGTGCGCCTGAGATCATCATTCGCAACGAGAAGCGCATGCTACAAGAAGCCTGCGATGCTTTGATCGATAATGGTCGTCGTGGTCGCGCCGTGGCTGGTTCCGGCAATCATAAGCTCAAGAGCCTGTCCGACATGCTCAAGGGCAAACAGGGCCGCTTCCGTCAGAACCTGCTCGGTAAGCGCGTGGACTACTCCGGTCGTTCCGTGATCGTGGTCGGCCCAGAACTGAAGTTGCATCAGTGCGGCCTGCCAAAACGTATGGCGCTGGAGCTGTTCAAACCCTTTGTCATGCGCAAGCTGGTCGAGCAGAACTTTGCTCACAATATCAAGAGCGCAAAACGCTTTGTCGAGCGCGTCAAGCCAGAGGTCTGGGACGTGCTGGAAGAGGTTATCAAAGACCATCCAGTACTGCTCAACCGCGCACCGACGCTGCACCGACTTGGTATTCAGGCGTTTGAAGCCGTGCTTGTTGAAGGTAGCGCCATTCAGCTCCACCCGCTGGTGTGTTCTGCCTTCAACGCCGACTTCGACGGAGACCAGATGGCCGTTCACGTGCCACTCTCCGACAAAGCGCAGGATGAAGCCCGTCAGTTTATGATGTCCAACCGCAACCTGCTCTCGCCCGCTGATGGCAAACCATCGATCGGTGCTAGCCAGGATATGGTGCTGGGCTGCTTCTACCTGACACAGGATCGTCCGAACAAACACGGCGAGGGTCGCGTCTTCACCGATGCGTCCGAGGCGCTGCTGGCCTTCCAGCACGGCATCATCGAACTCCAGGCGCTCATCAAAGTGCGTATTGGCAATGTGGACGTGTATGACGAGCCGCCTCCAGCCAAACCCGTCATTCATGGCAACGGCAAACTGGTCACGACAACGGTCGGGCGTCTGATCTTCAACGAGGCCCTGCCGGAGCGCATCCGTTACCGCAACTATGCCATGAAAAAGGAAAACCTGAAACAGATTATCGCCGACTGCTTCAAAGTCTACGGACGTGTCAAAACGACGGAGCTGGCCGACGAGATCAAACGCCTGGGCTTCATGTATGCCACCAAAGCCGGTGCCACCATCGCCATCAGCGATGTCAAAGTACCGTCTGGCAAACAGGAAGAATTGGCGAAAGCTGACGCCAGGATCTCGGAGTTGGAAGAGCAGTATCGTGAAGGTCTGATCACCGACAACGAGAAATATCAGCAGACTGTTGATATCTGGAACGAGGTCACCGACAACGTGACCAAGATGGTGGAGGCCACGCTCGATCCGTTCGGCTCAATCTACACCATCGCGAAGTCGGGCGCGACCAAAGCGAAGTTCCAGCAGATCCGTCAGTTGTCCGGTATGCGTGGTTTGATGGCAAGCCCGTCTGGTAAGATCATCGCCATTCCTATTCGTGGAAACTTCCGCGAAGGCTTGAGCGTGTTGGAGTACTTTATCAGTAGCCACGGCGCTCGTAAAGGTCTGGCCGATACCGCTCTGCGTACCGCTGAGTCCGGGTATCTCACCCGCCGCCTGATTGACGTGGCACAGGATGTCATCGTCACTGAGGAGGACTGTGGTACAAACGAGGGCGTACTGATTACCAATACCGACTCTGTTGGTATGGGTCTGGATAGCCTGCGCGATCGCGTCACGGGACGTATCCTGGCCGAGGCCATTCCAGGCTTTGACCACATCCTGGCCGGCGACGAACTCTCCGACGAGATGGTTGACGAGATCGTCGCAGCTGGCGTCGAGGCTGTACGTGTCCATTCGGTCCTGACCTGTCTGGCACGGCGCGGTATCTGCCGCAAATGCTACGGACGCGATCTGGCCGCAAACACGCTGGTTCGCCCCGGAACGGCGGTTGGTATCATCGCCGCTCAGTCCATCGGTGAGCCTGGCACGCAGTTGACCATGCGTACCTTCCACACCGGCGGTATCGCGGGAGCGCAGGGAGACATCACGCAAGGTCTGCCACGCGTCGAAGAGTTGTTCGAGGCTCGTGTGCCGAAGGACAAATCGGAGATCAGCGAGATCGATGGTGTCGTGGAGATCGTCAAAGACGAGTCTACCAATGCACGCACGGTCCGCGTCGTCTCCACCAACGTCTTCTTCGACGAGTATCCAGTGCCGCAAGGGACGCAGATCCTGGTTAGCGATCACGATCATGTGCAGAAAGAGCAGATCATCGCGCTTATGCCAGCCGAGAACGGTGGAGAGCCGATCCCGGTCACGGCCCGCACGGAAGGTGTCGCCATCATCAACGCGGAAGGCTCACTGATCATCCGCTTTGAAGAGAGCGAAGAGCGTTCGTACCCGGTGCCAGCATCGCGCAACATCGTGGTCACTAACGGTCAGAAGATCCAGGCTGGCACACCGATTACCGCCGGCCAGCGCGACCCACAGGATGTCCTGCGCATCCAGGGACGCGAAGCGGTGCAACTGTATCTCGTCAAAGAGGTGCAGCGCGTGTACCGTAACACTGGTGTGTACATCAACGACAAACACATCGAAGTTATCATTCGTCAGATGTTGCGGCGCGTCAAAGTCGATGATCCGGGCGACACCGAGATGCTGCCAAACGATCTGGTTGATCGCTTTGTCTACGCCGACACCAACGCACGCGTGCTGGCCGAAGGTGGAGAGCCGGCGACCGCACAGACCGTGCTGCTGGGCGTCACGAAGGCATCGCTCAACACAGATAGCTTCCTGGCGGCGGCCTCCTTCCAGGAGACGACCCGCGTGTTGACGGAAGCGGCGATCGAGGCGCAGACCGACCATCTGGTTGGCCTGAAAGAGAACGTGATCATCGGTAAGCTGATCCCGGCTGGTTCTGGTATTATCCAGCGGCGGCGAGACCAGCTAGCCCGTCAACAGGCGGCTGCCGCCCGGCTCAACCCGATCCCGGTTGGGGTAGGAGTTGTCTCTGGCAGCACAGTTGGATCGAGTGGGCCACTTGGTCTAACACTTGACGGCAACGACGAAGAATGATATCATGTCTAACCGCGTAGTGTAATACAAAATGTCGCGGATAGTGCTATGCTATCCGCGCTTATTCCTTTATCAATAGATTTTGTTGAACGAGGACAGGGAGGATCTTTCCTTGCCGACGATTAATCAGTTAATTCGCAAGGGGCGCAAGCAGAAGCAGAAAAAAGTGAAAGCCCCCGCGCTGTTGTACTCGTACAACGCGCTGAAAAACCGAACCTCACGCCTGCGGGGTTCCCCACAAAAACGTGGAGTCTGCACCCAGGTGCGTACGATGACACCGAAAAAGCCGAACTCGGCAATGCGTAAGATTGCTCGCGTTCGTTTGTCGAACCAGATGGAGGTCACGGCCTACATTCCTGGTGAAGGACATAATTTGCAGGAACACTCGGTTGTACTCATTCGCGGCGGTCGTGTGAAAGACCTCCCAAGCGTACGTTACCATATTGTTCGTGGCACGCTGGATAGCGATGGCGTTTCCAAGCGTCGCCGAGGTCGCTCCAAATATGGAGCCAAGCGACCGAAACCCGGACAGGCTGCCGCCCCCACTAAAGGGAAGCGCTAAACACGTCTGGTTCTCGATTAAGATACCGCCTGAACGCCGTCAGGTAGGTCGGTCATCACGGTCATTGCGTGTTTCCATGCGATGATAGTCGGGTGTCCTCCTGGTTTGCCAGCCATGAGGGATCGCTTCTGCGATTAAACATGAGGTATCGCTTTGGCGATAAAAGTGGAACCGTCGAAGGATAGGCACCCGCGCGTAGGCGTCCGAGAGTGATTGAGGGGAAGTATATCCTCGTCAATCTGATCGACGCCTTTTCTGGTGTCTGTTACAATCATCAGTCTCTTAATCATGGCAACTGAGGAGGCAACAAAGTGCCAAGACGAAAACGAGTAGTGCGACGGCCAGATGTGCCGGATGCAAAATACAAGAGCCGCAA
>JAICIM010000059.1 GCA_025928885.1 Ktedonobacteraceae bacterium
AGTGCCACTCTTCGAGCAGATCGTGAAAACACCGATCTATACCGTACCAGCAACTAACCACAATCATCTCTATCACTGGTCCAATACCAATCTTTTGCTGACAACATACACAGGCACAGACGGGGTAAAGACCGGGCATACATTTGCAGCTGGCTACTGTCTCGTCTTCGCAGCAACGCGCAACGGTCATACCTTGCTCGGCATCATTCTCAATAGTCCAAGCGATACCCAACGCAACAAAGATGCAATCACGCTCCTCAACTGGGGTTTTGCCCTCCCTGTGCTTCCACCGACGCCATAAAGCGCTTCTCCCCATACAATCGCAGGAGAAGCGCAAAACGACGCACTGGAAATCTATCAATTCACTATCACCTGATATTTCAGTAGCCAGATACTAGAAAGGTTGCACGAAACATGATAGAATGGTCACACTAACCTATATCATGTAGTTTGAATAGAGTGTACAAGATGCGTTACGCCATTTTTACTGATATCCATGCAAATATTGAAGCATTAGAAGCTGTGCTGGCCAAAATCGATGAACTGGCACAGGAGAACCCTATTGGCCAGCTCTGGTTTTTGGGAGATCTCGTTGGCTATGGTCCCAACCCGAATGAATGCATCGACAAACTACGTGAACGAACAGATGTTATCATCGCTGGAAATCATGATTGGGCAGCCGTTGGAAAGATTGATTTAGAAGATTTCAGTGAAGCCGCACGCATCTCCGCTGAATGGACTGCCGAACAGCTTACGGAGGAACATCGCCAATTTCTGATCAATCTGCCAGAACGCCTTCAAGTTGGCGACTGTACGCTCGTTCACGGTAGTCCTTATGGCCCGTTGTGGGAGTATCTCACCTCAGAGGTATTGGCTGAAAGAAGCTTTCAATACTTCTATACTCGCTATTGCCTCGTCGGACATACTCACGTCCCGATCATTTTCCAACAACCTGATACTATCTCCAGCCTTCCCACAACGCCATTGGGGAATAGCGGACAGGAACAGATCGAGACCGCTCCTCTCTCCTCAGATAGCCAGGAAACGACTGTCAATGGAACAAACGAGTTCGATTTTGATGATGATGAGACCGTCGAGATGGTGGCAGTTCGCCCCTTCCTGCGCATAGCAGCCAATCAGGCGGCGAAAGAGATACCAACTGCGACCACAGCGGACGACAAGGCAGAAAGTCAACCTGCGGATACCGAACCTGCAACTGTTGAAGAGGCCAGTTCGGTCGAATCTGATGAGCTAGAGAACGCCGAACAGACGCAGGAAAAAGAGACCCAGGAAGAGCAGGAAGATACCAGCTCGTCTGCGGAAACCTCAGATGCAGAAACACAGGAAGAGGAAGGTAATGAGGCTGCTGGTACTACTGCTGAAGAGGACATTTTGAGCGCCGAGGCCCGCCTGAATCAAGAGATCGAAGAGCTACTGGGGTTGCTGGGCCTGAGCCAGAGCATGGTTCAGGTCACAAACGAAATGATCATTCCTCCCGATGGAGAATGGCAGGCACCAGAAGGGTTCCGCGCAATCGTGAATCCGGGTGGAGTGGGTCAGCCCCGCGATGGGGATGCACGCGCGGCATTTATGATTTATGATACGGAGAGCGGTTTTACCTTCTATCGTATTCCTTACGCAATTGAAAAAACACAGGAGAAGATCATCAAAGCAGGCTTGCCACCTTACCTGGCCACACGCCTCGCTTATGGTCGCTAAGGTTCAGGCATGAAACTGGTAATCGGCCTGGGGAATCCAGGCTCTCAATATGAGCAGACTCGCCATAACAGTGGCTTTCGCATTGTCGATATGCTGGCTGATAAGCTGGGTTGGAGATGGGAGCGACGAGGCAGAGCTGTGCTAGCCAGCGGCACAATTGGAACAGAGAAGGTTGTCCTCATCAAGCCGCTCACCTATATGAACAATAGCGGAGAAGCGGTGGGAGAGCTTCTCCGCTGGTACAAAGTGCAGCCAGACGATGTAATTGTCGTCTACGACGATCTCGATCTAGCTGTAGGCAAACTACGCCTGCGTGCAAGTGGCAGCGCAGGTGGCCATAATGGTGTCGATAGCATCATTCGCCATGTGCATACCAACCAGTTTCCTCGCCTGCGCGTTGGCATTGGGCGACCCGCTACCAACCGCATGGACACCATTAACTACGTGCTGGGCGTTCCCCCTGGCGACGAGCGCATCCTGCTGGCAACCGGCGAAGAGAAGGCGGTTGAGTCTATCCCGCTCATCGTCGAGCAGGATGTCGGCACCGCCATGAATATCATCAATGCAGATCCCGAAGCACAGCGCAAGGCCGAGGAGAAGCGTCGTCGCCAGCAAGAACGCCGAGAGCTGCGCCGTCAGGAGAAAGAGCAACAGGCACTCCAGGAGGCCGAAAGCGCCTCCGATTAGCCGCTCATCTTTCCTTTACGAGCGGCTTAACCGTCGGTAGACCAGGAACGAATAGCCTGTCAGGATAATTGCTACTAGCAAGATTGGCCCCACGATCGCCAGCAGGCGTAATGGAGCAAAGAAGCTCATCACAAGCACAACCACTCCTGCTCCAACGACTAGCCATCCACCCAGACGATGTGTACGCTCCCACACGGTATCGTTTGCCAGCGTCCAGGGTGTGCGAATACCGAACCAGAAATTGCGCTGTATCTTGCCTAGATAATTACCTACAAAGATGAAGAGCAACGCGGTGGCGAGACACACAATAAAGCCAATATCAACGGGCAAACCAAGCGCCGCCGCCGTTGCCACCAGTTGTATCGCAAACAGAAAAAGCAAGATGCCACACAGCAGGTAATCAGAAAGCTTCGTCAACATATGCTGATTGGTATTACTACCTGCACGTGGAGCAACGAAAAGCAAGATACGCAACAGAATATATATTCCAGCGCTGATTGCAGGCACAAAAATGGCGTTGACTAGCCTGGGCATATATCCATCTATATGCCCGCCAGCATTCCAATGCGAAGGCACCAATGCAGGCATAAAAGGATAAGCAAGCATTGACACCAGGATCTGAACAGCGATGATACCAAGCACAAACCATGTCGAAGGCCATATCTTTGTTCGCGAACCTGTATGGCTATTATCTTCTCGAAATCTCATAACCTATCCTATTCTGCTTTTAGCTCGGGAGAGTCAGATTGTTGTACAGCAACGTCTTCATCTCGCAGCCCTTCAACAAAATCAAGAATGTTTTGCAGAACATCTTGCAATACCGTTGTATTCAACGAGTACACCTGAAATTGTCCACGCCGCTCAACACGCACCAGATCTGCCAGTTTCAGCATCGTCAAATGATGAGAGAGAGCAGTAGGCTTTGCACCGGTATACTCGGCCAGTTCACCGGCGGTACGCTCTCCCCCGCGTAAGTATTTCAAGATGCGGCGGCGTGTAGGATCGGCAATAGCTTTATAAGCTTCCTGCATCATAGCTTCTCATTCCCCTGCTCTAGCTGTGATGCTTCAGGGGCCTCAATAGAGGGAGTAGCAGACTGTACGCTCCCTCTATCAACAGGAATCGATGCTGGCGTTGCCTCGCGGCGAAAGTGCCAGATCAGCCATATACCAAACAGCCCGGCCAGCGTTGCCCATCCCTCCGATAGTAACGTCACGGTGAGATTTGAACCCAACCATAAATTTAAGATCGGCCCAACAATATCCACAACTGTATGCAACAATACTGCCAGCCAGAGCCAGAAGAGGCGCTTCCTCTGAAATACTTGCAACACCAGCACCGACGCGCCGATATGAAACGGGACCGTCCACAACCGCTCCCAGGCAGCAACCAGAGGCGTCCAGAAAGGTGCGGCATTGATCGCGGCAAATTGTTGGGTTACTGCTTCACGCTGAGCGGCAGGCAGGGAAGCTAATCCCGTATTGGAGAGGTAGAGCACATTAATGATCGTCACCAGTATTAGCCCGCCAACCAGCGCTATCGATTCAAAGCCACCATGCCCCAATCCATACATCACAGCCTTATTCCAGGTCTTCTCCTCTCTCTTCATGAACCAGCGATAGCCAAGATAACGACCAATCTCTTCGGTCAGGCCAGCCGTGAGCGCCAACGCAATGATCCAGACTACACTTAGCCCCACCGACGCTTTTAATTGCGGCCCCAATACATTTTGCAACCACAATACCAGGGGGACGCGCGTAATTAATTGAAACAGGAAGAAGATGAGCGCTCCATAGCCGAAATAGCGCCAGCTGACCTGCAAACGTCGATGAATCACAATCGCCAGTACAAGTGGATAGAGAATCACAAAAACAAGGGCAATAATCGTACTAATCAACCAGCCTGTATTTGTAAGTAACATGAGAGCACCTCTCGTGTGAGTCTTTTTAATACTTCAGCATTTACTGAAATATTAAAGTGTATTAATAAAATTGTCAAGGCTACTGTAATGTTCATCTTTGCAGGTACCAGGAAGAACAAAATAGTATAGGAGCATTGCAAGGATGGGGCATGTGCGGTATGATTAGAACAATAAATCAGCAGACATAACCCCCTATCGAGCTACTCATAGGGGGGAATTGTCATGGTGTCGTTGGAGGATGTTGTGACATTACAGGGATTACTTGCTCTGTTAGCACAGAGGCCGGAGTATCGCCGCCTGATAGAACACTTACGCAACGCGGAGGGAGTACCAGCTCTGACCGGGATCACGGAGGCTGCACGGCCATACGTCGTTGCCACACTCGCTCAAACATTCAAACAACCATTATTCATCGTCGTTCCTGATGAGGTGCAGGCAGCTCAGATGGTGGAGACGCTCAAAACGTTTCTCCCCAATCCGAGCGATATCTTCTGCCTGCCAGATCGCGACGCCCTGCCCTATGAACGACTCATAGGCGATGCCGAGACCACGCAACAGCGTATGCAGGCATTGATTGCGATGGTGGAGCGCGAACGGACAACCATTGTCGTCTGTTCGGCTCGCGTCCTCACACAGCCTATCATTCCGCCACAGGAGCTATCTGCCGCCCTGTACGAGCTGGAGCCGGGGCAGGAGGTCGATCTCACCTTAATGCTGGAACACCTCTATAATCTTGGTTACGAGCCGGTAGCTGAGGTAGAGGAGCCAGGACAGTTCAGCCATCGTGGCGGCATTGTTGATCTCTTCCCACCAACGCTGCCACGTCCGGTACGCGTCGAGTTTTTCGGCGATGAGATCGAATCGTTGCGCACCTTCGACCAAGAGACGCAGCGCTCTCTTAATCCCATCCATAAGTGCATCGTCGGTCCCGCCCGAGAAGCGCTCCCAATTCGCGGGCCACAGGTCATCAAAGAACTGGAGGAACTGGATAGCAAGCTGCTGCACCGCGATGCTGAGGAACGCTGGAAGCACGATCTCGAAGAGCTACGCCAGGGCCGCTCTTTTGACGATATCGCCTTCTACCTGCCCTATCTGCACGATCAAGCAACCGCGCTGGACTATCTCCCACGCCAGGGCTTGCTCATTCTCGACAACCCTGCTAGCATTCAGAACACGATTGCGGAGCTTGACACACAGGCACAAGAGATGAAAGAGCGCACGGAACGCGAACGGGAAAACCCGGCTCATTTGCGTGATGCCTACGTGGCGTGGTCACAGATCGAGCTACAGATACAACAGCGTCGCCAGGTGCGCTTTGCCGATATCCTTTCGACCGCCGAGGGTGATTTCGATGTTCGCCAGCATGACGGCACCGAACTGATCATGCCCCCGTTTAGCAGCGCCAATTCCTATGGCGGGAGATTGCGTGCCTTTGTGCTGGATTGTCGCAAAGCGCTCGATAATCGCGACCGCATCGTGATCGTCACCGCCCAGGCACGACGCATGGCAGAGGTCCTCAGCGACGAAAGCATCTTGCAAGAGGCCACCATCCATGTCAGCCCCGGCACCAATATCAATCAGTTGCCGGAAGCCGGAACGTTAACGCTCATTCAGGGCCAGATGGTCGAGGGCTGGGAATCTCGTTCGCTGGCGCTGCACGTTTACACCGACACGGAGATCTTCGGCTGGTCGAAACGGCGCAATGTCCAGCGTCGCAAACCGATCACGCCAGCCTCGTTTCTGGCAGAGGTCAAGGCTGGCGACCACGTGGTTCACCAGGAACATGGTATCGGGCGCTTTGAGGGGCTGGTCAAAATGAATATGGCCGGCGTTGAGCGTGAATACCTGCTCATTCACTACGCCGGAACCGACAAGCTGTACATTCCGACCGATCAACTTGACCGGGTGACACGCTACATAGGAATGGGCGAATCCGTTCCCGCGCTCAGCAAACTAGGGACAACCGAGTGGACTCGCGCCAAATCGAAGGTCAAAGAAAACGTACAGGACATTGCACGCGATCTTTTGCGCCTCTATAGCGCCCGCGAGGCCGCCAAAGGACATGCCTATCCACCCGATTCAGAGCTGCCGTGGCTTCAGGAACTGGAAGACGGCTTCCCTTATGAAGAGACCCCCGATCAGGCCCGCGCCATCGAAGATGTCAAGGGCGATATGGAGCGGCCTCGCCCTATGGATCGGCTGGTCTGTGGCGATGTCGGCTATGGCAAGACGGAAGTCGCCTTACGCGCCGCTTTTAAGGCTGTGCTGGATCAGCGCCAGGTAGCCGTCCTCGTTCCCACAACCGTCCTGGCCTTGCAACACTACAATACATTCAAAGAGCGTCTCAGCGCCTACCCGGTGCGCGTCGAGCTATTGAGCCGCTTCCGCTCCGAGAAAGAGCAGAAAAAGGTGCTGGAAGATCTGGCCTTTGGCAAGGTCGATATCGTAATTGGCACCCATCGTCTATTGCAAAAAGACGTGGTTTTCTTCAACCTGGGATTGTTGATCGTTGACGAAGAGCAGCGCTTCGGCGTTACCCATAAAGAGCGCCTCAAACAGATGCGGGCCGAAATCGACGTACTTACCATGACGGCGACGCCTATCCCACGCACGCTGCATATGTCGCTCGTCAATTTACGTGATATGAGCGTGATCGAGACACCACCACAGGAACGCCTCCCGATCCGTACGACCATTCGCGAATACGATGAACACATGATACGTGAAGCCATCGTCCGCGAGATAGATCGTGGAGGGCAGGTCTTCTTTGTCCACAATCGGGTACAAGGCATTCAGATCATCGCGCAAAAGATCCAGCGGCTCGTTCCCGAAGCGCGTATCACAGTTGGGCATGGGCAGATGAACGAGGAACAATTGGAGAAGGTCATGGTGGGCTTCTCCAATGGCGAATTTGACGTGCTCATCTCAACTACCATTATCGAGAACGGCCTGGATATTCCCAACGCCAACACCATCATCGTCAATAACGCCGCCTACTTTGGCTTATCGCAGCTCTATCAGTTGCGTGGACGCGTGGGACGTGGCACCCATCAAGCCTATGCCTACTTTTTCTATAACAAGGATGCCAAACTCACCCCCATTCAGGAAAAGCGCCTACGAGCCATTTTTGAGGCAACAGAACTGGGAGCCGGGTTCCGTATCGCCATGAAAGATCTGGAGATTCGTGGAGCTGGCAACCTGCTGGGCGCAGAACAGTCGGGATTCATGAACTCGGTCGGCTTCGATCTGTACTGCAAATTGCTCGCTGAGGCGGTACAGGAGCTACAGGGCAAACCTACAGAGGTGGGAGGAACACCCGGCACCACTGTCGATCTCCCGCTCGACGCCTATCTACCAGATGAGTTTATCGGCGATCGTACCCTGAAAGTGAATTTCTATCAGCGGCTGGCGAACCTGAATCACCCGGAGCAGGTGGATGCGATGGCGTCAGAGTTGGGTGATCGCTTTGGCCCGATCCCTCCACCAGTCCAGAACCTCCTGGCGACCGTGCGCCTGAAGGTGGAGGCGGCTCACCTGGGATACGAATCCATCGCGGTCAAGGACAACGCCTTTGTATTGACCGTCAAACGCAATATCATCCCGAACCGCATCGTACTGTACCGGCGCTTCCGTAACGAGGCCCAGGTGCAGCAGGGCATTATTCGTATCCCGCGTCGCCTGCTCGGTCAGAACTGGCTGGAGCAACTGGGCGATCTGCTCCCGGCAATTGCGGCAACCGCTTCATCCACGGCTTGATATCAGCAGCAAAGAGGGTAGCAGCTTGCTCGCCTGCTATCCTCGCATGAGCTAGCGGCGAGTATGCATCAGATGGAACATCAGAGCTTGCTTGTAATCAATCAAGCTGACCAGCCCGGTCTTGATGACCTGATTAGAAAGATTGAGCAAGGTTGAGACCACTTGCAAGCGCGTTTCATCCAAACGACCTTGTTGACGCAATAGCTCAAGGAGTTGCGAAGGGCTTTGTCCGGCAATTTCCAGGCCAGCCGTAATCGCTTCAACCCGCAACCAGACTACCAATTGATGGCGCATCTGCTCAAAAATCGCAAGATCATCTTCGCCCACGCTCATGATTGATGCATCACGCTGCCCACTGGCAACCGACGGAGCCGGGGCTGGCGATGACATTGTGCGTGCCTGCGCTTGCGAAGCAGTTTGCGGCGCAGCAGGCGCGACGGTTGGGACAGGCGCAGTGGAGGTAAGAGGTGATTGTGTGCGTGCTTTCTCCGCCTCAACAGCCGATTTTGCCCTGGGCAATTCTGAAGTTGTCTGTAAATCTAAAGTAGGGGCAACCGGAGCAACAAGCGGCTCGGACTTACGAGCAGCGGGAGTTGGCGTCAGCGGTGCTGCCGGTACCGCTAACGGTTCTGATTTACGCACAAGGGGTGTGGGAGGAATAGGAGATGTCGGCGCAGATGCTGGAGGAACCAGCGGCCCGGACGTACGCGATACAACCGGCGACGAGGCCGACGCTGCTGGCCGGCTGGCTGGCGGTACAGAGGCAGCAATATTTCTAGAACCAACGAGGGGACCCGAGGGAGATGCTGCTGGCGGCAAAGGTCCAGAGCGTACAATCGGCTGAGACGAAGATGGAATGGCGGATGCAGCCAGAGACGCGGGCTGAGCCGGTGCTTCATTTTCAGTGCTGGCGGGAGCCTGCGGGCGTAGAGTGCGCCGCGTGGCACCATTTGCCGCGCTGGCGGGCCGGGCCTCTCCGCGAATCTCTTGCATTTGCTGCTGAAGCATCATCGTCGAGGCTGCGATCTGCTCCCACGATAACTCAGAGCGCCCTCCAACAAGCGGAGCGCTCCAGGAAATGACGGGACGCGGACTTCCAAAGGGCGGATTTCCCTGCTTCTGCCCCGCCAGATGGTTGCGCAGCCCCAGCGCTACCGACCCCGCCTGGGCGCTGATCAGCGTGCGAATATCAAACATACGCTTGCGGCCCTGGTGACCAAAAAAGCTGCGATTACGCTGTACAAACAGAATAAAGAGGCGCTCGATCTGATGTTGGAAGTCAGGAGACATCAAATCGACGCGGCTCCAGGCAGTAAAATCAACCGAACTCAGGTACAGCCAGACTTCCTGCCGCTTGGCACGATCGACAGGGCGCATCCGCAACGACTGAGTACGCGGATCAAAAAACCGTGGATAGCAGAAATTGGCAATAATTGTTTCAGCCAACTCAGCTTTCAACCGCGCAATTTCAGCAGCTGGCAGTTGACCTAAATAAATGCCCATCGCAACATCCTCTTTCCTTGCTTGCATAAGTCCTCTTCGCGTTCACTATGTACTCCGCTTAATACCTCTTTTTCGCTCAGGGTACGATTGTCATTGGCATTAAGGGTACTGTATTCGTGTCTTGCGTGGCAGAAACCGCATTTGCTCCACTGATGATATGGACTGACAGTCGTGGTTGTTGCATCAGTGTTTGCATGTCCATTATTTTACTTGACGATTGTACCAGAGGCAAAAGGGACACGGACATTTGAGCTAGCCCTTTTGGGGTAGCCAGTTCTCGCAAGCTAAATTGTCTGGTGGTCACGCGCACGATTTTTCCCGGTTCCCAGGTCTGGCTCTGGCACCAGAAGATGGCAGGAACATCATTATTCGCATAATATTCTTTGCTGTCTTTGTCCTTTAACAAGAACAGCATTTGCACCGGAGCGGCCATAGGCTTCGTTACCCGCCAGTAGGTCGTGACAGCCATATAATCCCCACTACGGCTGAACGGATTCGCGCCACTGATGCTGTAGCCAACGAGATCCATGCTGCCCTGTGCATCCGTAAAGCGTGCCTGCAACGGATGGGGAACATCCTGGGGCGAAACATAAACATACGAGCAGAAATTCGTCGGGAAATCAGGCAAGACCAGAGCGTTGCTCACGTCAGGCCCGGGCTTCACTGCCGAAGCAGGAGACAGATCGGGAGCCGGCAGGCCATGTTTTAACAACAGATAGCCATCTTGCGCGGCCACTATCCCATATTGCTTGTTCACCAGCAGACTCTTGATATCGCGCACATACTCAGGAGTCGTATAGTAAGGATAGATATCAGCCGAGACATCCAGAAACACATAATCGGCCACCGTTGCAGGTTGAGGTGTCACAGGATAGGAAAGAGGAACGGCATACGGAAACTGATAGATATGTTTTCTCTCGCTCAGATGAGGTGCCAACGTCGCCTGGGCGGAGACAGAAGCGTCGGAAGGAATCATATCCATAAAACGTTGCGCCAGAGCCGTATGAGCGTTGGTGCGCGGCCAGCGAAATCCCTGAGCATACGGCAGCTGACCGTGAAAATAATAGTCGGAACGCAGAGACGTAAATAACACCAATCCCAGCAAAACAACCAGAAGCCCCCCCTGAATAACGGGAAGGCGCACTTTCGTGGGGGCAGGCGCGGCATCCACCTGAGCAGAGCGACTCGCCAGCTTCGCCTGTACGCGTCTATACAGCACTTGAGCCAGCCACAACAACAGGACCATTGCCTCAATGGTGGCAAAGATCAGGATAGGGACGATATCAGCGCTATACTGAAACAGGCCGCTATATTGTCCCGCAGAGGCAGATAGCAAATTGAGCGCAATAGAAGAGGCGGCCAGAACCAGTATCCAGGGTGCCAGCAGTGGTAGATACCCGGCTGGAGAGAGCAGCGTCTGCACATACATCCTGTGGCTATGCTCGATCAAGTGATCCATCAAAAAGCTACGTGGATGGCGCACAATATTCAGCACCACCTCTACCGGTCCTTTTCCCAGGCCGTTATAGCGGCCAAGTAGCAAAGGCTTCCCGGTAGGGCTGGCGTGTGGCATTACAAGATAGAAAGCCACGCCCCACCAGGCCAGACCAAGCAAGATGAGTCCCAACCCTGTGCGCCAGCGACGCTGAAAGAGCATCGACCACAGGCCAATCATCACAATCACCAGCGGCATCTGCTCTTTACACCCCATAGAGAGGATGGCAAAGACGAACAGCAGGACGGTGCGACGGGTATAGAGAAAATAAAGCGTAAAGAGAAGCAAAGCGCAGGAGAGCGTCACCGCATGAAAATCATACGTGGTCGCCTGCTGTTGACCAGGATAGAGCAAATACAGGATAGCGATAGCCACGCCCGCCAGATCGCTGCGCAGGCGCAGGCGAGCCAGCCAGAATGCTGGATACGCGCCGAGAGCCACAACAATTGTCTGGACGGTTAACAGCGTTTTTGGACCTGGAGCAATCAAATAGAGCAAAGAGATCGGGAAGAGAATCGGCTCAAAGTGGATAGCAAAGCGATTGACCCCTTCAACGCTGTAACAGTTGGTATCATGCAAAATATTGCAAATCGTCTGATGCAGCCCATTGCCATGCACGAGGTTCCAGAGGGCCTGATCCATGATCCCCAGGTCTTCGGCGGTTGTGAGCAAAGCATCGTGGCGAGTCGTCAGGTACAGGATAAAATAGCTACAGAACAGGATGACCGCCACAGTCACCAGAGCTGTTGCAAGCCAGAACAGTCGCGTCTGTGGCAACGGTTCTGGTGCAGGGTACAAAAACAAACGATTGAACAAAATAGAGAACCGTTTACGCCAGACGGCACTACTCATCCCCAACACCTCCCTGGAGACTGACATTAGGCGGTACATCGGCTTCATCCGATGGAGCAACAGGCACTTGCTTGCCACCACTCACATACGCAATGCTGACGCAGACCAGTTCAGCCACGGTGGAGACAAGGCGAGAAAACAGAGCGAGAATCCCGGCAATGGTTCCAGGTACAAACGGGAGTGACAGCGCGAACAGGCCCACCATAGCGCCCTCGCGAAAGCCCAGACCGCTGGGAGTAATAAAGGTCACAAAACCAATATCCCAGGCAATGGCATAAATACCGATACAGATCGGCAAAACGCTGATAGGAACCGCTGGCAAGAGCGAAAGGAGCAAGAAATAAAAAGCAACTCCGGCAATCGTCCAGCTCACCAGCCAGTAGAACGTGATCAACAAAATATCGCTATAGCGCAGCGTTAACACAACGGGATCGCGTTTTAAGAGACGCAACCCGAAACTCATCACTCCGTTCAGCACGCGCGGATGCAGGCCCACCAATAACCCTACCGCCAGGACCACGCCCAGGCCGATCACAATCGGAGTGCCATGCAATAGCTTTTGAATAGCACCAATATCGGACCAGAACAACAAGCTGAGGGCGAAAATTAACGCGCCTGCCGCCAGTTTGGTAATCAGTTCGACTGTCATGCTGGCAAACGCTATCGGTCGTGATACGCCGTACTTATTAACCCATAAGATGCGGGTAAGCACATGCCAGACGTTGCCTGGAATATAGCGCACAAACTCTGAGGCCAGATAAATACGCAATGCTGCACGCAAATCCAGTTGCGCCCCCAACCGCATCAACACCTTACGCCAGATCAGACCATAGGACAATTCTTGTAAGAGAAAGCCCAGAAAGCCCAGTGTCAGAAACCAGGGATTCCATTCAAATTTGTATGTTGTTAATTGGTTCCAATTGCGCTGTACCGATAGAATAAAAAGGACAAGAATAACCAGGGGCAAGCCGATCTGTAAGACCCGCTTCCCGATTTTTATCAACTTTGACCGTTGCATGAATCCAGTTCCTGCTTGATACTATACTCTTCGCCAGGCTGGAATGCATAATGCCGAATCATCTCACTTTGCAGACCAGTTACTACAAACTGGACGCCGAAGATCATTAGCAAGATACCGACAAAGAGCAATGGCTGCTCATGAATAGGTTGCCCGAAGAAAAAGCGACGACAGACAACAAAGATATCGACCAGAACGCCCGCGAAAAACGTGAAAAAGCCCAATGGACCAAAGAGCCGCAGAGGAGTGCGCAAAAACGATGTCAGGAACAGAACGTTGAGCAGGTCGATCAGGCCGCGAGCAAAGCGGCGCGTTCCAAATTTCGAGACCCCAAATTTACGCGGATGGTGACGCACCTTGATTTCAGCAACTTTAAAGCCGCGCCAGCGGGCCATAACAGGCACAAAACGATGAAATTCGCCATAAAGTTTTAAGTGAGGATCTTCGATTAATTCTCGACGATAGGCTTTAAAACCATTATTAATATCGTGCAGATGGACACCAGTAAGGACGCTTACCAGCCAGTTAAAGATACGAGACGGGAACGTCTTTGAGATGGGATCAAGGCGAGGGAATTTCCAGCCGGTGACCAGATCGTACCCCTCGTCCAGTTTCTCTAAAAAGCGGGGCATCTCCTCTGGATCATCCTGCAAATCACCATCGATAGTAAAGATCACGTCGCCACGACAACGGCTAAAGCCTGCAACCAGAGCAGGGGTTTTGCTAAAATTACGCCGGAAGCGGATCACACGCACAATACTGGGGTATTCCTCATACAATTTTTTCAATTCGTTGAAGGTATTATCAGTGCTACCATCATCAACAAATATTATTTCGTAGGTCTTGCCAAGTTTTTCAATCTGGGTAGAAACTTTATCGAAGAGGAGACGAACACTCTGCTCTTCATTCATTACAGGAACAACTATCGATAAAGCAACTTTTTGAGGAAAGGCCGCAGAAGAGGGCGACTCAGTTTCCGTTACTCGCGCTGGTGTTTCTGTTTGTTGCATACCTTGTCTTCTCCGCTCACAACCTTACATAAAACATCTCATCGTTATAAATAGCCATTAACACAATCGTCGTTTGACTGGCGCTCATTATAACACACCTCTACAGACAAGCCGTAGAGGATGGTACCTTTACCTGCTATGCTACTAAAACGGATAAATAACAGGAAGAGACACAATCTTCCCGAAAATACGATATGAGCTTATCAGGAAGAGCTAGTCATCTACCCAGACCTGCGAGAAGAAATCAGGTCGATCCGTGGTCAATGCATCAACGCCAGCAGCAGCAAAATACTGCAGCCGCTCTAACGTATTGACCGTCCAGAGTCCCAGCCGCAGATCCTGCGCATGCAGTAACGTCGGTATATCAGGAGTATAGAGCTTATGATCTAGAGAGATCCACTCACAACCAAGCGGCTTTATTTGCTCAATCAGGGTATCGATGGCATGTTCGGCCAGGGGATTCCACAAACTATCAGACACAAGAGCGCCGGTTGCCAGTGTCGGCTCCAGCGCTTTCACGATAGGCAACACCTGCCAATCAAAGGAAATAATGATGGCAAGCTCAAGCATGGATGTAGCGCGTAATTCGTTGACGACGGCCTCGGCAATATTTGGATAGCGCCCTTCTACTCCATCGCGGAGGCTTGTTTTTATCTCGATCAACACCTGCACACGCCCTTGAGTGAGATCCAGCACTTCGCGTAAGGTTGGAATCTGCTCCTCGATGGGCCAGCCACCAGGAAAGTGCGCGGCGGCATTCAACGAACGCAGCGAGGCCAGATCTAAATCGAGAATATTGCCTTCACCATTTGTGAGGCGCTCTACAGTATTATCATGGATGACAACAGGAAAGCCATCGCGGCTCATATGGACATCCATCTCAATAGCATCCACAGGCAACGTCAGCGCGTTGCGAAAAGCAGCCAGAGTATTTTCAGGGGCGAGACGAGAGCCTCCGCGATGGGCAACACGCAGAAAAGAGGTAGTCATCGGACACGATCCAACCTTTCATGCTCATTGATACAAAGAGAACATATACTCTCTAATATCCTAACACGCCTGTGGCCTAATACCAACTCTGCTGAAAGGATACGCCATCACAAACGTCTTTCAGAGCAAACTGTGTAAGCTACGAAAGCGCACCTCCAATAACGTTGTTTCAATGCGAAGCCACCAGGCATCTGTATATTCCTTGACAATGCGGTCAAAAAAAGATATAGTAAGGATGCAAAAGTGAGAATAATTCTCATTCTTAGGTGAACCTAATACATAGGAGACCTGAAGCGATGAAAGAGAAACTGAATACGAACGCACAGGCCGTCCTCGACATTGTATGCGCCACACATAATCATCCTACGGCACTGGAGATCTATGATGCGGTCAAGCAGAAACGTCCGCGTATAGGGCTGGCAAGCGTCTACCGCATTCTTCATCAGCTGGTGGAAAGAGGATATATTAACGAGCTTGGGCGCAGTGACGAGAGTTGTCGTTATGATGGACAAACATCGCGCCACGACCACGCGGTCTGTACAATATGTGGAGCACTTCTCGATATACCAATAGAGATCGTTTTGCCACAAGAGGTATTGCAGAACGCAGCTCAGGCGGCGGGTATTACATTGAAGTCCCACGAGGTCAGGTTATATGGGCAATGCCCCTCATGTCACAAAACCAGTAACTAAACCATAATATACTCACGAGCATTGCTCATATGGTAGAGGAGTTGATTGTATGGTACAAGAAGGGAATACAAATATATTGAGTACGGAGCCACAGGAAAAACGGTCTGTAGTAGCTCAGGTCGAAACTATTCAGAAAACAACGGTTCGCCAGGAAATTGCCGATATCTTCAAAGCGATCAACCGCAACGATGCATCATCCCATGATTTCTTGCTGCGCGTGGTTCAGCCCGGGTTGGCGGGATTAATGGATGGATCGGTCTCGACGCTCGCACCAATCTTCGCCACAGCCTTTGCCTCCCATGAACCCGGATTGGCCTTTCTGGTTGGTATGGCATCCGCCACAGGCGCAGGCATCAGTATGGCCTTTTCTGAGGCGCTTTCGGACGATGGGGTGCTGACCGGGCGTGGCAGTCCAATCGTACGAGGTGCGATTACTGGCATCATGACCTTCTTTGGTGGTGCGCTCCACACGCTGCCATTTTTAATCGGCCACATTCAGATTGCCCTGTTAACAGCATATATCGTTGTGGCTTTTGAACTTGTTTTGATCGCCGCTATCCGTCACCGCTATTTCGGGACGAGCTGGCTGCTGTCTATGGTTCAGGTTGTGGGCGGAGGTGCTCTGGTGTTTGTTGCCGCAATGATCTTTGGGAATGCGTAAGAGCGCTGTTTCTCTCGCGCCCAACTGTGTTGCAATAGCGGCAAAGCTCTCGTATCATTACAATAACAACGAAACATGGTTATTGTAATGGAGTGCATCCAGCATGAGAAAGGATAGTGCAGACATGACGCTCAGCATTGGCATGAGAGGAGAAGCAACCACAACGGTTGTCCATGAGAACACAGCGGCAGCTGTCGGAGCGGGAGGAGTTGAAGTGTTCGGTACCCCTATGATGATTGCACTTATGGAAAATGCGGCCTGGCGAGCTGTTGCCGCTGTGTTAGATGAGGAGCAAGTCACTGTAGGAACACATGTCAACGTGAGCCATCTGGCAGCCACACCTCTGGGTCAGACGGTACGAGCAACAGCAGAATTGATCACTATTGATGGCAGGCGTTTAACTTTCCACGTGGAAGCGTTTGACGAGCGTCAAAAAATCGGCGAAGGACAGCATGAGCGTTTCATCGTCGATCTGCAAAGATTTTTGCAGAGAACAACGAGCTAAAAAGAGTCTCTTGACAACATGGCTTGCTATTTGTCAAGGTCTATGCTATAATATTTGTGTGTTTGGAAAGGTCTCGTGAGAGATGGACCAAACACAAGGTATTCTTCTTCTGGGGATGTCGGGTTTCGACAGGCGGTCAGATTGAAGAATTGCAGGTCGAGATGCCGGTATGCACTCTCGTTAAACAACCGGCAAAACTATAGTTGCCGAAAAACCAGCAACTTCTTACGCTTTCGCTGCTTAATAACCAGTAGAGCGTCGTCCGCCCGATTTTAGCTCGTGGGGTCGGTAACGGGCGTCATACACATGAGATGCGGTGACGAGGACCGCCTTCTAATCGCCACCAAAGACCAGAGGGCCAGCGTCGAGGAATCCTGTCGATGGGAGTCCCTGGCGTACAAGCAAAGCATCGACTAAGCCTGTAGTACATTCTCCGATAAGTCCGTGTGGACAGGGAGTTCAACTCTCCCTCATCTCCACCAC
>JAICIM010000147.1 GCA_025928885.1 Ktedonobacteraceae bacterium
CACCTGCGCAGCAAGAAAAGGGATTGCCAGATGGAACAATCCCTTTTCTCTGCCGCGTACCCCTCCTCTCAAGACAGGTTTGGACCTGCTGTATTCGAGAGCGGGTCTATATGAGGTGTGTGCGCCGGGGGCTTCGGCAGCGATGGCATCAACCCCAGGACCAGCAAGAACTGATGAAGTTCGGGAGGAGCATCCAGACAGGAGGCGGGCAGCACGAAATGCGACTTCCCTCCCCTCTGTTCGAGCGCCTGACAGAGATCACTCAGCGCCTGAATGATCTTCTGGGCATAGCGCTGGCGCTGCTCAGAACGCATCATGCGATCCGCCATGATATTGATGCCATTGGCAAGCGGCCAGAGTTCACCACCCACAAGAGCTGCTCGCGCACGCACATCGCCGTTGGCCAGCCGCGTTTGTACGGCCTTGAGATTGGCGACGCCGGCCTCCAGCGTCGCCTGACGCTGCGCAATCTCCTCATAGATTTGCTCTAGCTGTTCATGGATCTTTGTCTGCTCGTGAATCAGATGTTCGTTCTCCAGAATGGTGACGACCTGTCGTACGGCGACCAGACTGACAACGATAATCGTGACAACGATGAGCACAGGGCGAATCCCCTGCTGAGTTTTGTCAGCGGAGAAGACGTTGATGACCAGCACGAGAAAGAGCAGCGCCAACAGGAGATAGGGGACGGCCTGGGGCAGCCCGAAGCGCAACTGCCTGGAAGGCTTCTTCTCGCCGTCTTCTGACGAAGTGCTGCGGACGACACTTGCCGGGAGAAACTGGCGCAGGTACGCGGCCACTCCCACAGTCATCATGCCCAGGGGCCAGCCAAGATCGGGCCAGGTTCCATCAACAAATGTTCCCAGGTTTTGCTGCACATTAAAGTTAAAGTCAGCAATGGCATAGACACAAAGGCCCGCGCCAAGTATAAGTAGACTGATACGACTGGCTGTTGCCTGAAAGACGCGTCCCTGTTCGCGTAAGAGCAAGAACACAATACAGCTGAGCAGGGCGATGTCTGACGTTGGATAATAGAGTCCGAGAAATTTGGCAAAATTGGCCTCACCGGGGTCCTGTGCCAGCGAACCCAGCAGCAAGAACCAGGCAATTGCGAACAGAGACCCCATCGAGATCAGGCTATCAAGCACAACTAAGGTGCGGCGAATCCCCATGCCCGAAAAAGGCTGTAAGATCAGCCCCAGAAAGATCAGCGGGGGCAAGGTGGAATAGCCGAAGTCAGCCAGGGACGGAAAGGGACTCTGGCCGATAGAGGAATAGTAGCGCCAGAAACATTCCCCAATGGCCCAGGCGATACAACCACATCCAATCAGTATCCAGGCCAGCCGTTCATGGCCGCGCCAGGGTTCCGCGACTTCGTTTTTACCGGCAAAAGTGCTGACCGAAAAAAGGGTCAGCCCACCACCGATGAAGGCACCCAGAAGGGGAGCATACCGTCCGACGGTTAAAACGCCAGCCCCTCCCAGGTGGAAGCCATCAGTGAAGATCATCAGTACGGTGATACCGATGACCGAACCAATGACCGTGCGTATGTGAGGGCGCATTAAATACCTCCCAGGATCAACTATCAATGCTGATCAACAGAGAATATAAGTCATCTAAAACTCAAGGGATCATTTACGAACTACGAACTACAAGCCTGCTATCTCCATTGGCCTCATGACATAAGGAGGTGCGGTGGGCAGGAGCTTCTGTATATAGGCGTCCACCCCCCTGGTCTCCGATCCTCCCAAATAGAGGTAGCGTATTCCGGCATGAAAGAGCTGTTGAAAAAAGTCGTAATCCATCCACTCAGTAATACCAGGACCCCCTTTTGATGAAACGGCGCAATATAACCCCATGCTCTCGGCTCCCAGCAGTTCGCTAATATACAGCCCATGCATAGCTCCCCGTTCATCAAGATAGAGGGAGACGGTGTATCTGTCCGATCTGCACCCATCGACCTCGCGAATAATCTGCAGATAGCTTTTGTACTTCTGCGGGCTGGGGTCAAACAGATAATGGAAGCCTGGATGGTGCTCGATCGCGACGGCTTGTTTTTGTGCCACAAGCTGCACCGTCCCTTTCGCAAACCGCTTCACTTTTTTGAGCAGAGGCAGCGAGCGAGTATCCACGCCCGAACTATAGAGCCTTTCCAGCGGCAAGACATTTTCAGGGTACGCTTCCTCTTCATACAACTCCTCATCGCTGCTCTGGCCCCGACACAATCCAGTTGCAGCGAGGCGTTCGTAGAGATGGCGGTCAATCTTTTTCAGAATGATTGCGCACGTTACCCGCTGGCGCAGGTAATAGCAGAGATCAACGATGGTGTCGAAACAGCCAGGCCCCACAGGACGGACAAGGTAGAGCGTGTTATTGCGGTAGCCAATACCCATCACGGTGTCAGCGCTGACAAATTTGTACCCCAATCCCCCCAGGTCATTCCTGGTGGCGCGGAGCATATAGAGCCAGCTGTTAGCATAGCAGAGCGCTTCCTGTTGAAATGCCTTGCGGAATACATCGGCATCCGCAGGCGAGAGGTGGGAAATCTCGCTCGAATAGGCTGTCAATTGGGCAAACAGCGATTGTGCGAGCATTGCGGAGGAGGAAACCTTTGGTGCATTCAATACCTGTGTATCGAGCACATTTTCTTCTTCCACCCGTAGAACGTCCGTATTTCTCAAAACCACTTTCTTCCCTTCAATTTGCGTTCATCCACAGCAAAACCAATTTTTGGGGTTTCGTTATCCGTAACTAATTGTAACCCAGTCACTTGATGCATTTCAATACACCAAGTAAAAAGTACTACACTATAAAATTAACATAATTTTAATGGATAACTGATTATCAGCATCTTTATTCATGAGAGAATTGAGAATTATTGTAATTAGTAGAAAATAATTGGACGCTAGAAGGGGAGGTAATTATCGTTTTCCCTGACATCGGTTGCTCTTGCGGTGAATGTAAAATTTACAATCGACACATTTAAAGATTCTCAGGAAGTGAATAAAGGTATTAAGAGGATTTTAGGAAGTTTTGATACCGACAAACACAACATCAGGGGCAATTTTTTGCTCGTCGAGCCAGCCCTCGCCGTCATCGGCCAGGGGAAAGGTCATCTGTATCCGGGTAAAACCTGCACTCTGCAACACTTGCTGATATACATCCAGCGTCCAGTAGGTATCGATAATCGTAAATGATGGCTCTGTTTTGATCAGGCAGGTTATTGAATCGCCAGATTTCAATTCATCAATGTTTTCGTATTTATAGCTTTTATAGTCGCAGCCGATGGCGGCGGGATTCGTAGTAATGAGCAGAAACATGCCTGCTGGCACAAGCATTCTGGCAATCTCGTTTGCCGCTTGCTGCATCTCCTCGCGGGTGCGCAGCTCAACAAAAGCGTGGGCGCTGACGGCGACATCTACAGAGGCGTCGGGGAAAGGAATGTGGCTCTCAGTGAGCAGATGCGGTTCAATGCCCTCATCTGAAGGCACCCGGGCAAGCATCTGTTCATCTCTATCAACGGCAAGCACTCTTTTCGCGCCCAGCAGCTTTAGCAGGCGTGCGGTTCGTCCTGTGCCGGTGCCAAAATCCAGGACGGTCTTCCCCTGAAAATAGCCGAGCCGGCTCAGCTCTTTAAAGCCCGGTTCATACGTTGTGCCAGCGATGCCAAGCTGGCTATACGCTCTTGCCTGTACTAGAGAATATTTATACTTCATTTCATCCCTGAAAATAGCGCCTTGCAACACGTTATTTCACCACCTACATCTACCAAAACATACGTCTGGACGACAGGGTGTGTTGCAAGAACAGTGCATTAAGCGGTATTTTTCTCCTGAGACAGCAAGAACAAGTCGAGTAGAAACAAGCGGCAGAAGATTTTCTGAGTACATGAAAAGTAGCAGTGACAGTATATTACTCCGCTTGCCGGGAGAAAAGCGCTCTATGTCTCACCTTCTGGCAAAGATAGCAATGACGGATCTCAGGCCCAGCCGTTTGCCACCATCCAGAAAGCGGCGGATGTCGTTACACCAGGAATCGTCGTGTATGTCCTCCCTGGCATTTACATTGAGGATGTCGTGGTTGAGCATGACGGCAACACCAATGCACGCATCACTTTCGTCTCACTGAAACAATGGGAGGCGAAGATTAAGACCACGAACGACGATGTTCCCTGGACGACGAGGGCCGATTATATTGACATCATCGGCTTTGACATCAGCAGCGATGGGGCGCGGGACGGCCTGGTGAACTGGGGGTCTTTTACGCGCACCATTGGGAATCGGGTTCACGACGTTCCAGGTGTATGCGATACCACCGGTGGTTCTGGCATAAACGATACTAATTATAATTCGCATGATAATGACATTATTGGCAACGTGGTCTTTCATATTGGCGACACCTACCCCAAAATGTGCGAGTATGTCCATGCGATCTACCACTCTAATGCGCGGGGGCATATCATCAATAACATCGCCTATACTAATGCGGGCGTCGGGATCAATTTGTGGCATGGGGCAACCGATACGATCGTTTCTAACAATCTCGCCTTTGACAATAAAGAGCATGGCATCAGCATAGGAACCGATCCAGGCGACAATGACGGCGATGATGGGGATCATTTCATCGTCACCAATAACATCAGCATCAATAACGGCATTCTTGGCATGCGAGAGCGCAAGGGCGTCGGTTCGCATAATCAGTTCTTGAATAATATCGTCTATGGCAATGGGAGAGCCGCCTTTGGCGATGAGCAATATGAGTGGCCCTCGGCGGTCGGTACGAAGGATGTAGGGACGATCACCAGAGAGGTTATGTTTGTCTCTTTCAAGGCAGATGGCAGCGGCGACTACCATTTGCAGACGGGCAGCCCGGCTATCGACGCTGGCACAAAGATCGGCGCACCCTCCACAGATTTTGACGGCAATCCACGACCAAAGGGACAGGGCTATGATATCGGGCCATTTGAAGCGCAATGACGCGATGCACTTTTTTCATAGGGTCCACACTTTGATATTGCTGATTGCCACTTCTGCCGGGGCGCTTTCCCCGGCGTCGGCGATCACGCCGATGCGCCCGTGTGTAAACTGGTTTGATGGGTCCTGCACCTGCTTAAGCGTTTGCCCGTTCACGGCCAGATCAAAGCGATTGCCATGCGCCGATACCATGAGCTGATTGGAATCGTTGAGCCGCGTATGGATGGCCGGGCTGGTCCCGTGCGCCAGTTGACGGGCCGTGGCTCTGGTATTATCGAGGTAGAGCAGCAAGGTAAAGGAACCATCGCGAGCAATCAGAAAGGCGTAGAAACGGCCTGCATTGTCCTGTTCCCGAAAGATGAGACCACCAGCATTACCTTGCAACAGCGTAATATCAGCTTGGTAAGAAAAATCGCGAAAATCCGTATTTTTTGCGATACAGGTGGTGAAGTATTTCGTTTGCTGTTGAATAGCGTGATAGGCTCCTGACCGAAACAGGCAGCCACCAGAGGCGTCAGTATCCTCCTCCCAGCCCAGGCCGTGTGTATTGTCTTTAAGCTGGTCCGTCAACACTAAGGAACTGGGCTGCGTCGTCGTTGGGAGATCGACCGGCGGAACGTTGTGAGCAGCGAAAAGGGGATAGGCAACGGCGGTTGTCATGATGAGACAGACAATTGTAACAATGAAAATGATACCAGCTTTCCATGACATCACGGGCCGCTGCTGCTTTGGCGCTGGCGCTACAAGTTGGGGACGATGTTGGCGAGGAGCGATCCGGGCATGAGGGGTGAGAGGTACGGTCATGCTATCGGGGCGGGTCTCTTCGCTCTGGTCAACCGCCTTCTCAAAAGCCGTGGCAAAATCGGCAATGGAAGAGTAGCGACGATGGGGAAACTTTGCCAGAGCTTTGAGCAACACCTCATCGATAGGACGAGACAGGGTTGGATTCTGCTTGCTCGGTGGCCTGGGAGACTGAAACAGATGCTGCCTGTTTACCTCATCTTTTGTCCCTGTAAATGGCTTCACGCCCGTTAACAGTTCGTACGCCATAACGGCCAGCGCATACTGGTCGCTGGCTGGCACTGTTTGCCCCTGCCAGCGTTCAGGAGCCATATAATACATGCTGCTAGAAGGACGACTGCTTGTAGTTGCCATACTCATCAGTTTGGCGGTGCCAAACCCCGTCAGCAGCAGTTCGGGGAATTGCATGCGAACCGGCATCCTGACACGGCTCAGAGATGCTTCTTCATTGCGCAGGAGAAAATTGGCTGGCCTGACATCGCCATGAATCACGCCTCGACTATGCGCACGCTGAAGGGAACCGGCTGCCTGTGCCACAAAGTGAGCCACATGGCGCGGATGCACAATCTTTGTTTGATTGCTCCGAGCCAACCAGCCCTCCAGGGAGCCACCCGGACAATAGGGCATCACGATATACGCCACCACTTCACTCTGTAGGCGCTGCTTGCCAGTATCAAGAATGGCCAACTGAGCAGGATGCTTGAGACCGGTGGCCGTCCTGATCTCGCGTTGAAATGCGTCAAAGGTCCGTTGAATCTCGCGGGACGACAACGCTGTGTTTATGGGAATAATTTGAATAGCCACCTGACGCGGCCTCTGCAGATCATTGGCGAGATAGACATCGTTCAAACCACCGAGGATGAGGACACGAAGCAAGCGGTATCGCCTCGGATTGCCAAGATACAGTCCTTCAAACGTCATGACATGCTCCTTATGGGGGGAGAAGGACAGGAAGCACCACACTACTACTCTATAAGACGGGAGATGAGACTCTCATTAAAATATTACCATATTGAACGCGCATGACGGCGGTAAGTTCTGGTCTTCTGTGCTATACTTACATCAAACGAGAACAGGCGTACACAGGGGTGGCTACCACTTATTCATGGCAGTGCTTTAAGGGAAAGGGAAACAGGTTTGACCGCATTCAATCGTTTCGGTCCTCTCTCCATCGTGAACTATGTCGCATCAACAGCCGAGCGCACCGACTGGTATCGCGCCATCATGCGCACATTTTTCCGCCGCAGCCACGAATACACCTATCGTTTGACGGCACAGGAGGTCATGGAAGCCGTTCGCGGCGAGACCAGACAGGAGTATACGCTTGACGTATGCAAACGCGACCTGGAGAGCCTGGTCGCCTGGGGCAATCTCACCGCCCTGCCCGATATGAGCCGGGTAACAACGATTGCGGATTTTCGCTCGCCCATCTTGCTCTATCAGGCAACATCTGAAGCGCTTGAGTTTGAGGCGTTCATCGAACAACATCTCCACATCGGGGCCAGTGAAGGTGGTCTGCATCAGGGCGACCTGCTGCATCTGCTGGAATTGCTGCAAAGCCTGGACCACTGGCTGCAGGAGGACGAGAGCCTCATCACGACCGAGCGTTGCCAGGAGATTGCGGACACCTGGAAGCTGGCCTTCGCCACCTGGGAACGCGTCACCAACGATGCGGCCCAATATCTCGGCAGCATGAATCAGATAGCCCAGGCCAGCGTCGATCTGACCTCATACCTGACCTACAAAAACGTCGTCATCACCTATATCCAGAACTTTGCCGACACCCTGGCGCAATATAGCCAGACGATCCGCACGCTCTTTCTGGAATGGACGGCGAGCGGCAAAACGGCGCGGCTCTTACAGCTCATCACCACAACCACGCCGCTCCTGCCAGCCCTGGCCGAACAGAAGGGTTCCTGGGAGGCAGATATTCAACGACAAATCCAGGCGCTTGAGAACTGGTTTATCCAGGAGCGCAATACCGCATTGTTTTCGCAGGCAGCCCACGATGCCATTGGCAAGGTCGTTGTGCGGGCCACGGCGCTGGCATCATCCATGCGGCCCCAGACCGACTATGTTTCCATGCTTGCCGACCTCGCCTCAACTCTTTTCGAGATCGACGATACCGAGACGGCCCGGCTAATTTTTGCCACCGCCTTCGCCTGTACGACCCCGATCCATCTCTCAGAAGCCGTCACGGGGCCGCCTGAAGCGGCTGAACACCCGGCAGCTCGCACCACCTGGGAGAGTTCGCCGACCGTCGTGCGGGAGCTACGGCCCATCTATAAAGGCAACGTCGAACGGGTAACGGAACAGCCCATGCGCTATAACGTGGATGCGTTGTATGGACTCAAACAGCAGCACGATCGGGAGCAGGCGCGGCAGCAAGAGCATCTACGCCATCTTTTCCAGTCGCCCCTGCTCGACCTCACCGCTCTGCACACCCTTGACACAGACGAGCGCTCGCTGCTGACCAGCATTATCGACGGTTGCATCGGTAGTCCCGTCCATGAATATATGCTCTCAGATGGAACGTCGGTCGCCCTGCTCAATCCAGAGGAGCAGGATTATGTTGCCCTCAGCGCCAGCGATGGCATTCTCCTGCTCCCACGCTATCGTCTTCAACATCGCCCCGCAGTGAGTGTGGGATAGAAAAGAGCTACCATGCAGAGATCGGAAGAGCTTTATCTCACAACTGAATGGGACGAAGAGGCGCTTCTGGCGCCTCAACAGCCTTCACAGGTTCAATATACCGGACACGAGATTTTGCAAGCCCAGGCCGCGCTGCTCGATAACGTAATTGTGGCGCGACAGAGCGACCAGGAGGCGTTTCGTCTGGTCAAAGGATATATCAAGCTGCTCGAACAGTGGCATGAGCAGCATACCGGGTGGCGCATTCAGCGCGGCTCGAACTTCTTTCGCCTGGAACGCCATCTGCATCAGGCTGCCCCGGTCTTTCTCGATGAGAAGCTCAAGGAGGCGCGGGACTTCGCCTGCCTGACATGGATACTCTGGTTTGCGGAGAAGCGCCATCTGGCCGGCAGCGGGCGACATCAACAATTTCTGCTCTCCGAACTGACGGAAGAGATACAGCAACAGACGCGGCAGAGCAAGCAGCGAGAAGTGGACATCCGCAACGTGCAGGATCGCTATAGCATGCGCCGCGCCCTGGAATATCTGGTCAATCAGGGGTGCCTTCAGGTGCTGGAAGGGGAGATTAAAAAGTGGGCCGAAACGATCGAGGCAGAGCAACACGAGGTACTCTATGAATTCACGCCGCTGGCCCATTCACTGATCGAGGCGCTCAATGCGAGACGCGTTGCCGCCCTGTACACCACGCTTCAGCAGGCAGACGGGGCAGCTTCACCGCTCTCAGCCTTCGCCAGCGAGATTCCGCCATTGACTCGCGCCTGGAGATGTCTATTGCTGGGGCCGGCCCTCTTGCGCTATGATGATGACGCAGCCTTTGCTGCCCTCTCCGCTCAGGCAGAGCAGGTCAGCGAGGAGTTGGGCGCGGCCTTTGGCTGGTCGCTTGAACTCAACCGCGATTATGCCTGTATCGTTCGTGGCGGCGGGATCAGCATCGGAGCGGGGCCAGCGATCAGCTTTCAGGGCGCGTTTGACCAGATGTTGCTGCTACTCTGTGGACAGTTCCGCGAACAGGTGCAACAGGGTATATGGCTGCCCGACGCCTACGGATGCGTGCGGACGACGCGCTGGGATCTGCTCCCCCTGTTCAACACGCTGCGCCAGCGCTACGGCTCGTACTGGGGCGCGACCGTCCGCGATGCCAGCGCCGAAAGCCTGCTGGACGAAATCTATCGTCGCATGCGTCAGGTCGGCCTCATACGCGGTCCCGACGCTGATGGCACGATCTTGATATTGCCGACAGCCGCCCGCTACAGCGTCAGCTATGCGGAACTACAGGAGATGCCTGCAACGCGCATGAGCAAGCGCAGTCGCAAACAACAGCCCCCACCAGAGAGCACACCGACGCTCTTTGATCTTGCAGCAGAGGACGAGTAGGAAAGATATGGCACACAGGCGGATAGAACAATCACCCTTGCTGGATGAAACCGGCACAACATCGGCACAGCAATTGGCGCAACTGCTACAACAGACGGCGGGAGGGTCAGCGGGCTATCGCTTGCGGCGCATCCTCTTAACCAATTTCTGGCTCTATGAATATCAGACGTTTGAGATTCCGCATGGCCGGCTCTTTCTGGCTGGCGACAACGGTTCGGGCAAATCGACCGTGCTTACCGCCGCCATCACGCTTGCCCTCGACGGCGATTATCGGCCCGAGCGCATCGATACGTTTGGCAAACGCGAGAAAAAGATCGATTATTATATCCTCGGCAGCAACGAATCCAACACGCCGTTCAACCGCAACCAGCGCACCAGCTATATCGCGCTGGAGTTTGAATGGTGCGAGATGCAAGAGCCACCCTTCGCTTCCGAACTGCGCACGCTCTGGGAGGCGGGTCAGGTTGAGCAGGCGCGTTTTTTGACGATCGGGCTGGGCTTCTCCGGCAATAGAAACAACGTCAACCCGATCACGGCCCTGCGCTTCCTGATTACCGATGGCACCCGTTTAGGGGATCAGACGCTCTCAACGCTGGTCAGCACGCCCGGCGAGAATCCACGCGCCTGCGACCTCAAAACTTTTAAGAAGCTCGTCAGCATGCACGGCATCGTTTGCGACAACCAGACCGACTATGCCCGCAAAGTTTCCCAGTACCTCTTTAACTTTCAAAAGCCGGAAGATCTTGCACGGCTCACGCGACAGTTGCTCTATCTCCGCCAACCCAACCTCAATAGCGTCCTCTCGCTCGACAAGGTGCGCTCCTATCTCGACGAGTCGCTGCCCGAACTGCCTCTCACCCTGATTGAACGGGCGGCAGAGATGCTCGATATGATGGAAGAGCTTCAGGCCAATACGGAGAAGCGGCGAGCGGCCTACAATGCGGTTTCAAAGGTACATCGCGCTCAGCAGATCGTGGCAACGGCGAAGGCGCGGCTGGCTGCCAGCGAACATCTCGCCGCGCTGACGGAGCTGGGGAATGCTCAGAAAGAGGTGCAGCGGCTCGAACGCAATCTCAAGAGGATCGCACGCGACCTTGAGCAGCATGGCGGGCGCGTCAAAGAGTTGGAAAAAGAAGAGCAGGAATTGAGCGGCAAAATCCAGGCACTGGAAAGCAGCGAAGGGTTGCAACTGGCGGAACGGCTTACCCAGGTGCAGAGGGAGGTAGGCATCAACCAGGAGAATCTGGACGCAAGCAAGGAAGCGTTCAGCCGGGCCATTGAGCGGCGGGAGAAGACGGAGGATACGCTGGAAGAACTGAGAGACGCCTTTCAGCAGCGCAAAAACGAAACGGCGCAACAGCTTCAAGCGATGCACACCAGCACCGAGCAAACGATACACTGGTCGATCGCCGCAGATCAGCTGGCGCAGGCGCTTGAGCGGGTACAAGCGCTGACGCTCGATGCGGAGCGGCTCGATATCCCCGAACGTCTCTCCTCGCTGGCCGAGCATCCACTCAGGGAGCAGCAGCAATGGTTGGAGGGGATCAAAAAGCTGCACAGCACACTTGGGCAGGTCAAGGACAGGTTGCAGGAGGCACGGCAGCGCGAACAGGAGACATACGACACGCTGGACGAGATGACACGCCAGATTGAGGATCGGCGCAACGCTGTCTGTGCGGTCCAACAGGATCTGGCCGATCAACTTGAATTGCTGTTCGAAGCAACCCCCTGGTCCGCGCTGGTTCCCTCTATTGAAGAGGCCGCGCTGACCTGGAACGCCTCGCTCCCACCAGCAGAGAGCGTTCCCGCCCTGGCCCGGGTCCAACAGGGCTATACCGCCGCCATCAAGCAGATTGGCGAGGCGATCAACAAAACGCATAACGACCTGGAAGGGCCGCTCAACGACGCTTATAAAGAGCAGGGGGTCAAGGAGCAGGAGAGAGAGCGTGTGCAGGAGGCGTATCAGCAGAAGTTGCAGGAGCCAGAATTTGTGCCTGTCCGGGCCACTCATCGCCAGCAGGCTCGCGAACAGCTGGCTACACAGGGCATAGCGGCGCTCCCCTTCTATATGCTCATCGATTTTACGGAAGAGATTGATAGCCACTCACCGCTTGCCGGGGGCATCGAGCAGGCGCTGGAGGATGCCGGGCTGCTCGATGCTCTGGTTGTGCTGCCGGAAGATACCGCCGCAATGGACGCCTATTGTCAGGCACACGGACTCAACGATTGTCGCCTCGATCTGACACGACTGAGCAGCGAACAGGCGCTCCCCCTTGCCCGGGCGTTACGCGTCGATCCCGCCCTGTCCACAAGCGAGCATATTGACGGCTGGACCTGTACCGTGCAAACGCTGCTGAACGGCATGCAGCACACATCCACCGAACAGAGCTACGAACGCTGGAGTCACGGCCTGCTGACGGGTACGGTGGGAACAGG
>JAICIM010000476.1 GCA_025928885.1 Ktedonobacteraceae bacterium
CTAAACCCCCCCGCGGCTACGAAAGATTATGCTTCTTTCTTTGCCTCAATGGGCAGTTTGGCCGCTTGCCAGGCATCCCAGCCGCCAGTCAGAGCGTAGGCACGGGACCAGCCAGCGTGTCGAAGTTCTTGCACCACACGGGCGCTTGTTTCCTCGTTCCGTCAGGTACAGTAGGCGACGAGATACGCATCATAGGGCAAACCAAGCTCTTGCGCGTCTTCTACAGATCTTGTAGGAGAAAGGCGAATCGCTCCTCTGGCCTGAGCTGAGCTGGCCTCATAGGGGCGAATCTTGCGCACATCGAGGATGATCACATGCTCTTTCGCCCGCCACAGAGAGCGTAGCTCATCGACAGAGATGCGAATCGAGGTAGAGAGCTGTACCGTCCTGGATGGTTGTGGTTGTTCATTGGCGATCGGCTCTTCGGGCGGTTCAGGCGTTGGCAGCACGGGAACTGCGATGGGCTGTCGCGTTGGACGAGCAGTTTCGACCGGTTCGTATTCGATCGGGCTGGCGTCCGGGGGAGGCGGGTTGCGATGTTTGCGGCGTGCCAGCAGGAACATCGGTGCGCTGCCGTGAACGATGACCGAAAGGATCACAACCAGGGAGCAGATCGCGAATAAGCTCTGCGTGCCGGGTATGCCAGCAAAGACGGGGAGCAGGATCAGCAGGAGCGAACTGAGGCCGCGCGGGCCGAACCAGGCGATCAACAGGCGATCGCGAACGGCGAGACGGACGCGGGCCAGCGAGATCAGGAAGGCGACGGGGCGTACCAGCAGCGAGAGCAGAGCGAACAGCAGCACCATGCCGTTGAGCTGGGTTAAGCCACTCCAGATCAGCGAGCTGCCGAAGAGGACAAAGGTGAAGAGCAGGGTCATCTCTGCTGTTGTCTCGCCATATTCCAGGAAACAATCGCAGAGTTCGACATCGAGCAGCGAGATCGTTAGGCCAGCCGCGAACGCTGCCAGGAAGCCGCTGCCATGTACCGCTTCGGCGGCTGCGTAGGCGGTGAAGGCGATGCCGAGTGAGAAGATCGATTCGTAGTCGCGGCGAATCCCGACGCGCTTTCTGATCAGATCGAGCGTCGCAACGCCGATCACACCAACCAGCACACCAGCGCCCGGCCCCAGGACCAGCAGATCAAGCGCGAGCTTTGCCCAATCGGTCGCGCCTGTGGAGGCGTTCGGGGAGAGAAAGGCCATCGCCACCAGCACAATTGGTAGGAGGACAACATCGTTCAGGCCGCTTTCCAGGCGCAGAACTAGCCGAGCCGTCGCGGGAACCTCCTCGCGGCGCAATAGCCCACGCAGCAGCACCGGATCGGTCGAGGCCAGAGCCGCGCCCACCAGCGCCGCAGCTGCCGGAGCCAGACCAAGCAGGCCCCAACCGGCAACCGCGACGAGAAAGGCCGAGAGCAGCGTCCCCGGCCCCAGCACGAGCAGCGCCAGCGGCCCGGCCTTTCTCACCTCCGCGAGATTTAAAGAGATGGCATCGGTGAATAGGACAAGCACCAGACTCAATGTTGAGACAATATGTAAAATAGGTGAATCGAGGGAAATATGTAAGAGATCCAGGCCCGCCGGACCCAATGCCGCGCCCAGTGCCAGAAATGCAGCCACCTGGGGAAAGCCACTCCGCTCGATCAGCCCGGAGAGGAGGGCCGCAATGATAATCACAGCACCGACGAGGGCCAGTATACTCACCAGAGATTCAGCGCTCAGTTCGCTCATTAACAGGCTCCCACTTGAGAAATAACAGGGTTTAAACCATTGCCAGCCAACATGTTCGAGCAATGGATTGAATATATAAAGCTATCACGCCACGCACCGCCATCTTGTTTCCCTTATTGTATCACCCGGCTTGAGAAAGCCATCCTGGATGAGCCAGCAGAGCCACAAAAGTTATCCACAGTCTCTCCACAGCTTTTGCCAGTTATGCACCATGATATCCACAAAATTGCATGGAAAGTTGTGGATAAACCGGTTGTCAGAGCGGCCTCGCCCTGCTACACTTTTGGTAACACTTCTTCCTATCGGTTGATGTCTATTTCGTCCCTGAGCGGTTTTTTTATGACAAACAACTTTATGAATAGGAGAAGCGTTATGGTCACCATCAACGGACTGCTTCCCGATAAGAAGGCGCTGTTTCTCGCCGTTCTGCAAGCGGCACATACGCAGCGGCAGCCACATACCGTTGGAGGGCTTCCATCCTCCAACATGCCACCCCGTTCGTCACTACTGCTTATCGCGTCCCTGTATCGCTTGTGCAGCTTTATTGTCAGGAGGAGAACGTCATGCCTGCCACCTCATCGTTAGCACCGAGAAGCGCCGTGCGTTATCGTCCAACCGAGACGCGTGGGAGCGAGGAGATACCACCGGTTCCACGAGCTTCACGAACCGTCACACTTGCCCATAAAAATATTCAACAACCGCAAAAGAGAAAGCGCGTGCATCCGTCTCTGAGCTGGCTACCGATCGGCTCAGGTATGGCGCTTATGCTAGGGGTCGTCGTGCTGGGCCAGCTGATCGGCGGCTGGCTCACGGTCGTTCTGGATGACCTTCATTATGGGCGGCCAAGAACGTTTCAGATGGACGCGTTTGTCGGCCACGAGAGCGGGACGACGCCCAGCCACTTTCTCGCGCTCAATCTGCATGGGCGCATCGAAATTATCGAGCTGCCCGGTGGTGATCCTGCTCATGCCAGGATGTATGTTGGGCCGCAAATCTACGGGCCGAGTGCCGATCTTGTCCCGGTGACGTTGCGCTTCGTTGATCCCGATCATACAGGCCATCCCGATATGCTGGTGCTCTTTCAAAATTCGCAGGTCATCTTTCATAATCGCCAGAACACCTTTCAAGCAGCCACGCCATGAGCGGTTTGCTTGCTATGCGAGGCGGGCTGCGGTTGCAAAGGCCAGCGCGACCTCGCCACGTTCCGAAAAGATGTCGCGAAACAGTTCGACGGCATCTTTTTTTGTTGCCTCTTCCAGATCATCCCTGAAAAGCACATCCTGTGCGCAGGCAATCAGGTCGGTGATGACGCGTTCACAACGATAATAGGTGAGCGCGGCCCAATCGATCTCGGCTGCTCCGTAGCCCTGGAAGAAGGGCGATGAGTCGTCTGTGTTGACGAAGAGGAAATCGCGCTCTTTGGGGGCGAGCATCACGTCGTCCCAATCGATTACAAACACAGCATTGTCTGGTGTACGTATGATGTTGCCCGGATGCAGATCGGCGTGGCAGATCACGCGCGGCCCCGCCTGGGTTTGCAGCGAAGAGGCCAGCGTTTTCATTAGCGTAAGCAACCTGTGAGTCGTCTCCTGATGAGTTCGCCAGCAGGAGCGCAGATCATGTTCAACGCTGCTGCCATCGTGTGAGGTGAGCTGTTGGGCCTCAAACCGCTCTATCCAGTGGCTATACTCGCCTGGATCAAAGCGTTCGCAGCGAAGCAACGGGAAGCCTTCAAGGGGCAATGCGGCTCCATGAATTTGCTTGAGGGCTGTTCCCATCTCGCGCCACTGCCCATCATTCAAGCCTGGTTCCCAGCCGTTCTCGCCCTCGATAAAGGGATAGAGCATGATGCGCCAGTTTTCATGCTCTATCCAGAGCGCGTGCTCCTGCGTGGGAAGGGACGCGATGACCGCTGTGATACCTCGATTGCGCAGATAGCGAGGAACAATGCAAGCCGGTTCATAAAACGATGAGACCTGCTTTGCTTTGAGAAAATAGGCCGCTTCTTGCTCTGCCACAACGCGATAAGTTCCGGCCTTTGTGTCGAGTCCCAGTGGGAGAAATTCGAGGTTGAACACTGAGATATGGTAATGCTGCTCTAAAAGGGTGAGAAGCTGCTCTTCCGCAATATTCGGCTTTTCACGCATATATGAATCATCCTATCGTTTTGTTCGTTAGTATTGTACCTGTTGTCGTTCCTGTGGGCAAGTGCTCTCTGCTCAATATGAATAGATGAAAAGCGGTTACTTTTTAAAAGTAACGTAAATCGGGTTACTATCATTGCTGAGAATCGTCAAGAGAGTAAGGCGTGATAGAGGCAAGAAAAGTATACATGGTACTGGCAAACGCATTGCTGTTATTTATTAACAATATCCTCATTTGCTATCTGTATTATTGGATCTAAATATACGAACAAGAAATGGAAGCAGGAGTTTCACGTATGGACATTAAAAGTAAGCTCCCCAACCAGAAAAACCTGGTGGGGCTGGTTCTCTGTACCGTACTGGTCATCATACTTGCGGGCTTTATACAGAGCTTCTTCGCCACCGCCTCCACTCCTGATACTACTAAACTATCGTTTACCCCCACGCCCAATCTGCGAGCAACCGCAACGGCACAAAAGGCAAAGGCAACACCCGCTCCGGTAATGGAGGCACGTGTTGCACAAGCCGCAGCAAATCCAGCGACCGCGCCCACCACGCCAGCGGTAGCACCCAGCAGCGGCAAGGTTACACCAATGCTGTTGGGGACCAATCTCAGTTTAATGGATAGCAATGATCAGGTCCTCAGTTCTGCTACGACGCGTACTCTTTTGCAACAAATGCATGTTGGTCTGCTCCGTATTCCATTGCACAAGCAGTTTTCAATTGCAACCGTGATTCAGGCGGCACAAACTGCGAAAAGTCTTAATATGGCTCCCCTCATTGTGCTACAAGGAGATCAGGCCGTCTCGCAGGCTTCTGAGAACGATACGCAAGTCATACAGGCGATGAATCAGATTTTTGGGCAGAGTGTTGTTTATTATGAGTATGGCAATGAAGAAGATTTAAACCCCAAACTTACAGCCCAGGAGTATACGGATTCCTGGAACCACTTGATCCCACAATTTAAAAAGACTGCCCTCAATGGAAACTTTATCGGGCCGGTGAATTATCAGTACAACGGACCCTATCTCCAGTACTTTCTGCAAAATGCAACCCCGCGTCCCAACGAGGTCAGCTGGCACGAATACACCTGCGGCTCCCAGGACTCGGGCGATTTTTGTCTGTCCCATCTGGATAAGTGGAACTCGCACTTTAATGATGCCCAGGCTAGAATGAGCGCGGTGGGAATATCGCTTCCGATTATGATTACTGAGTGGAACTATACTGCGAACCCCGCCTCGAACGATGGAAAAAGCGACGATGATGCATTTATGACCACCTGGACGAGCAAAGCCCTACAAATCATGGCTGCCAACGGCATCTTTGCCGCTGCCCAGTTTTCCTGCACAGATTACCAGATCCCGTTGATCGACAGCGACAATACACTAACTGCTCAGGGACGAGCGTTTCAGAAGCTTGGAGGTAGTTGATCGCAACGATGAGTTTTTATAAGTAAGCTGGGAAGTTTCTTCGTAGTTGCGCGACTGTATCGCGCCGGGTTCACCCTCCTCACATGTGGCCCCCGGTGTATTGGGTACTGAGATCGTGAGCACAAGTGAGTACCGACCTCGTGACACACTCACCAGGGGTCAGAAAGGACGGCGTTTTTCCCCTCGCAAACACGTGTTCACGAGCTAAGGACTCTTTTTTGCTCACGATCTCAGTACCCAATACACA
>JAICIM010000047.1 GCA_025928885.1 Ktedonobacteraceae bacterium
ATGTTTAAGGCGACAAGAGCCAGTGATGCGGGTGTGCAGGTTACAGAAGTGCATGCTTCCGGTGACATAGGACGATCAGACCGCGAAGCGAATAGATTGAGAGATTTTATAATGCCACAGCCCCCTGCTCCAGAAGCCGGCAAGGGAAAGTCAATTGAACAACGCTCTGAAACACATGCTATAGCGAGCGGCAGTGAAGATAGTAGATTAAATAGAACATTTAAAAACTACACGACTTTACGTGGATATGTCGATAAAATTTCAAGAGAAGGTGCGGCCAAAAGAGCGCTGGAAAATCCTCAACCAACAGAGACAGAGTTACAAATGGGAATATACCGCGAAGCGCTACCTCTACAGTTCCAGAAGGCAATTCCAGATATGTTTGAGAAGGGTTACCAAACATGGGCATCAGGAGCTAGAATTTCAGCGGAACCCTTTCAGCAGGAAGCATCTCGCCCCCTACAAGCAGTTCCAGAAGGAACAATGCACCAGGTTCCCGAAGATTTTCCAAATGTATATAATCCATATACAGGAGGGGAGGGTATTGAACCTTACCAAATTCAACAAGTAGATGGGAGGTTTTCTCTGGACGAAGGTACAATAAGAGCACTTAAGAATGAAGGGTTTCAGGTGGAAATAGAAGGTGAAGGGGATACAGCACGCACGCGCATTTTCTTTGATCCTGGAAAAATCATCGAGGGAAAACCTGTCAGTTTGAAAACAATCAAAGAACGATGTGATCGAATTGCGGCCATTCTTCCCGACACAGGCACACAAGCACTGCCGAACATATCGCAAGATGCAATAGCATTTCGTACCAGGCATAGTCAGGGTACCGACGTAGCTTCTAGAGCAGTGCCAGGTGCAATCAATATTCCTGGTCGGCCTGCTCGGGAGACCCATGAGTCTTCCAGTGGCGATTCTAGACAATCATCTCCAGGTAAGTCAGCAGCTTCCTTCGATATAGACCTGTAGTTTGGGCTGAGTCTTTGATCAAAGGGCGTATCTAGCAAGCACAATTATGAGTGGGCGTCGTGTTTAACGGCAAACACGATCAATTTGCTGACCTGTGTATGCTAAAAAGAAAATCGTGCTTGAGAAAATAGTTTGCAGGAGATACACCATGTCTGTAGATGACAGAGAAGATACAGCAACCTATAGAGTGGTTGTGAATGAGGAAGAGATGTACTCGATCTGGCCCGCCGATAGAGAAAACCCGCTCGGCTGGCGCTATGCAGGTAAAACGGGCAAGAAAGACGAATGTCTCGCCTATATTCAAGAAGCCTGGACCGATATGAGGCCGTTGAGCTTGCGCAAAAAGATGGAAGAGGCACAGAAAAACAGCTAATAAATGTTGCACCTTTTTCACATGTGCATAATTTTGATTTTGTAGTAAAGTACAAAATCAAAATTATGGCTCCCACAGAGAATTTTCTTGTCCCATAGGCGGATACATCAAATTCCAACGATTGTTCCCTCAGACCTGGTAGAATTACCAGGTCTTTCTTCACTTCTATTGCAAGGCTAGCTCCTCCTTAACAGGTAACACCATCAGGTAATTTCACGGAGGTGCTCTTTGTTTCCTACAGCTATACTCACTAACAGGCAGTGTCCAATAAAGCTTATGAATTGTGACTGAATAACCTTTATGGAGAAAGTAGAAAAAATGAATATCAAAGCAAAACTCGGGCTGGCTATGACGCTGATGGCCCTGCTGGCGGGTCTCTATGTGAGCCTGGGCGGTGGCGTCGCATCGGCCAGTATAACCCACGCAAAACTATCCCACGACGCTCAGTCTGCTGCATTGCCCAACACTACGTACACTGGCTGCTCCTTCCAGACCGACCGTGGGTATTACCTGACGGCGGTTGGTGGTGGCGGGCGCATCACGGATGTTATCCATACTGATGCCACACGAGTTAGCTCATGGGAGCGGTTTAATCTCTACTATCAGGGATACTCTAACGTGTACGCGATCCAGACCACCGTCTCCTTTAACTACCTCACCGCTGTCGATGGCGGGGGACGGACATCAGATGTTATTCACTCGAATGCCATACGGCCTCAGTCATGGGAAAGATTCAATCTGGTGAATCTTGGGGTGCGGAATGATGGCGTCGGATTGTTCGCCATACAAACGGTGAACGGCCACTACCTCACCGCTGTGGGCAAGGGTGGCCGCGTGACCGATACGATCCACTCTGATGCGACACGCATTGGCACATGGGAAGAATTCTATGTCAGTTGCGATCACTCCACATCGCCGTTTGGTGGTTGATAGCAATGACGGTGATCTCCTGATCCATCTTTAAAAAGGGGGTTATATATGCGCATCCGTAAAAATCATATCGTGTTTATGGATGCGCATATAGAGGACGCTGGCGAGAGAGAGCAGGCTGAGCAGGACCGAGAAGATCATCAGCCCGTAGAAGCCACCCAGATCTATTGACACGCCACCGACAAAGCTGCCCATCAGTTGTCCAACAGCCAGCACGACCGAGTACAGGCCCATGACGGCTCCACGCTGGCCCGCACGCGCCTCGGCAATCGCCGCCATCTGGTTGAGCGCGGCAGGAGGGAAGCCGCTGAGCAGGAAGACACCCAGCATCACGAGCGGCACCAGCCCACAGGCAATCAGCCGCGTCTCCCCTACAAGGTGCGCGAGGTTATCGGCCAGACCGTTGATGATCGAGAGCGAGGCGATGCAGAGCACCAGACCTGCCAGAGCGATCAGCATAGCAGTGGTGCGGCGGATGCGCGGGATAATCACTGTCCAGACGCCCATACCCAGCAGCAGCAGCAGGCTTAACCCACCCAGCATATATGAGGCCGTCTCCTTGCTCCAACCACCATAGAGCAGTTGGCCCGGGAAGCGCAGGTCGGCAGCCGGGGCGGGATAGGTCAGCACAAGCGTAAATAGCGTGATCCAGGCCCCCACCAGCGTATTGATTGCCAGCCAGGCGGGCAGGAAGGTGAAGATGTGTTTATCGCGCAATAGATGCAGGCTCTCGCGCATGGCTCCATGCTTGCGTACCCTCTTCACGCGCTGGACGCTTTCTTTGACGCCAAAGACAACCAGCAAGAAGTTGAGCACATGCAGCGCTATGACCACGAAGAAGCCCCACAGGCCGAACATGCTGCTCACTTTGCCACCAAGCGGGATGGCGATGGCGAGACTGCTCACCGTTGCAATCTCAAAGATGGTCATGACGCGGGTACGCAGTTTTTCAGAGCCAACGGTCAGATCGGTAATGTAGCCGAGCGAGGCGGGAGCGTTGAGAGCGGTTGTCGCGCCCTCGATTAATCTGCCCACGGTAATCAGCACTAAGACGCCGATGAGATGCAGATTGAAATGGGGCCTGGCGACGTGAGAGCTGGAGATGGCTCCAACCATCAGGAAGGCAACGGCCACCGTACCCGTGATGGGGGCCAGCAGCAGGAAGAGCTTGCGCCCCAGGCGGTCCGAGAGGCTGCCAACGATGGGGGCCAGCAGAAATTCGCTGATATAGAAGGCTTCCAGTACGCACACAACCGCTGTGGTAGAGGCGAAGCGCTCGCCAAGATAGAAGCTCATCAGCATAAAGCTGATGCGGCTGGCGACGCGCAGTAACAACATCGAGCTAATATTTGCAGCGAGAGAGGTGCGACGCTGACGGAGTAACGCCCTTGAGCCGCCCTCTCGACCGGGCGCTGATTGCCGTTCGTCGTCCTCTTTTAGCGGGAGCGTAATTTTATCCAGTACTTTTTGCATCACAGTTCCTTGCTCTTTCATAGGGGATTTTTAAAGCATATATGTTATTACTGGCAAGCATAAGCTCTAAATGTCGCAGTCCTATCTCGTAATTGTTACAATCCTGTTACAATTTTACGATAAGCAAGCGACCTATCCTATGAAATCTCTCACAGTCTCTTAAAATGATGACAAATATGCCTATTGGTCATCCGTTTAGACGGCCAGCCGTCTGGGGGAAACTGCGGTCCCCGCTACTCCTCGCCCCAATTGCAAAAGGTCGGAGTTACTTTTGCGCAAGATGTTCAAACTGCCGTTGATATCGGCATGAATGATGGTGCCATCACTGGCCCGATACCAACTCCTGGCAATGCGCGTGCCGGAGAAGATTGGTTTCTCAGCAGGGTGGGCCTGATACGTCGGGAGAGGATCGCTATCCAGAAAGCTGGCCTTGCTGGTATAGCTTTCTTCCTGAATGACCACCTTGATCCCGACCAACGTGGCTTTGTAGGTCAACTGGTCAATGAAACGAGCATGAGGGATCTGGACAAACTGTTGATTGGTCTTTCGCCCCAGGTTCACTTCCTGCTTCCAGAGCGGATTTTTGCCGATCACGAGCGTGGCGATCCCCTCTTCCATCAGCAGATCAATAATGCGACGGCTGGCCGTGTGCAGATAGCTGTCTACACGGCGATTGCGCTTCGTCGTCAGGCGATCCAGATGGCGTGAGGTGAAACGGTGCTCATGGCTCAAGCGTCTTTGGGCTTGGGCGCGTTGTTTGTTGTAGTGTTGATTGAGGCTTTTGAGCGGTTTGCCACTGATGAGACGTGGCACAAATCCCGCTTTGGTGCTGGTGAGTGCTGCCAGCACATTGACCCCCAGGTCAAGGGCCGCCACCAGCGTGCTGTCCCCTTGCGCTTGCTGTTCTTCCTGTTCATAGACCACCTCCACCATATACCCATCCAAACGAGGAACGATTCTCACCTGCGCAATTCGCTTCCAATCGGTCACCCGGGTGGCGATCTCAATGGGTAATCCTGATGGGATGAGCTTGCCCGTTTTCCGAAAGGCCCGTTTGCCCAATGCCTGTTTGTCATAGATGAGCAGGAAGCGGCCTTTGTCTTTGTCTTTGTAGCCAGGGAGCTTGGGGCGTCCGGTAAAGGGGCTTGGGTCTTCTCGATACGCTTTCATCGCTTCAAAGAAACTCAGCCAATTGTGATGAAGTTGCATCAAGATGGAGTTACTGACCTTGCGCGGGAGCGCCCGATAGCAGTCATGCTGTTTCAAGCGGTGAAACAGGTCGGCATACGGCACGTATTTTCCTTCGTGGATGAAGGATTGCCTGATCTGATAGTTTGCCTGATTGTACAGATTCTTGGAAGCAAACGCCGCTCGATCAATCACAGGAAAGCGCGGATCGTGCTGGCGAATCAGGTGCCTTTCGACCAGATGCATGCATCCCCCCCTCTCCCTACAACTCGGGTGAAGAAATCATTCTCTCTCATGAGGCGTATTGCCTTTATTTTCTAGCTGGATGGTAGCAGAAGTGTCTTCATTTGTCAAGAGATGCCCTCATTTCTTAGCAACGTTTACAACACCTGCTCCTTTCTGGCTAGCTGACACACAATGAGTTATTCTACATCACTATGATAAGAAATACCGCAATTTTTTACAAGTATCATGCTGAGGGGTGGATTACAATACATCTACATCGATGGAAGAAGCGTACAAAACTTCTTCAAGAGTATTGAAGCTGACTGAAAAAGAATGCTCTCAGCATGAGGAGAAAGCGCTTTCATCTCATCTCAGCTATAACTCGTTCGGGCTGCAATTCTCTAAACATTGCTGTTTACATATAAAAACGATCTATAGACGGAATTGGTCACAACATGGAGAGTATCTGGAGATGAGTGAGCACTCATCTCCAGATACTCTCCATTCCCTCGTGCAGCCTGAGTGTCCAACCCCATTTGAGCAAACAGGTGAGCAGGTTGAGATTTTCACTCATCCTGTGTTACAATATAGTGGAGTCGATATATCATAGAGAGTTATTTATTCCACCGATAAAAAGTATGCAAACACAACAAACACGACCGCTGGACGACAGGCTACGGCAAGCCGGGTTGAAGGTTACTCGTCCCCGTTTACTCGTCATGGGCCTGTTACAGGAGCTTGGCGGCCATCGCTCCATTGATGAGTTGATTCGGGGATTGAAGGCACGCGGCACCCCGCTGCCTCGCGCCTCCGTCTATAACGTTATCTCCATGCTCGTTAATCGCGGCCTGGTTATGCTGGCGGATGCGGGGCCAGGGCCAGCTCTCTATGAGGTGGCCCTCAACTGGCACCATCATTTCGTCTGCATCGATTGCGGCACCATCATCGATATTCCCTGCGTGAAGGGTGAGAAACCCTGCCTCCTGCCTGATTGGGTGCCGGGAACGGTGGAAGAGACACAGATCATCTTTCGTGGCCGCTGCGCCCAATGTCTCGCGCAAACTGAGAATTTAGCATAACCTGCATCTTGTTAACCTACAAAGGTGCTCTGCCCAAACTCGATGGATGGGCGTATTATCGTGCAAATTCGTAATGGAGCGATTTATCACGTTGGCGAAACGGCCTGTAGAGCCGCCTCAACGCGATAAATCGCTCCACTACGAAAAGGAGAGATCACCGTTGTAGAATAGTTGTATTGGTTAGTCGGCTGAAGCCGTCAATTCGCTTTTTGTCTCGATACCGAGCTTTTGTGCGATGTTGCTGCCCAGGTCGTGGTCCACCTTATACCAGTGGGCAAGCGCACGCTCTTGCACAGCCCGCTCGACGCCTTTGCTCATGTGGCCGGCGATGTTGCTGGCCATATGCTCTCTGTCGGTTGGCGAGAGGACGTTGCGGTAGAGCGTTCCGGCCTGGCCGTAGTCGTCGTCCTCGGCACGCAGCGTATAGGCACTACGGATCAGTTCGCCGCTGCTAAACCAGAGCGGGTCCTGATAGCGCTCGGTGTCGGCGCGTGGCCCGTTGTAGCTGTTCGGCGCATAGACGGGCTGGTTGCCGTTGTGGCGATAGCGCATGGCACCATCTTTGTTGTAGCTATGGATCGGCGCGATGGGCTGGTTGACCGGCAACTGCAAGTAGTTGGTGCCGATGCGATGGCGGTGCGCGTCGGGATAGCTGAAGAGACGCCCGAGCAGCATCTTGTCCGGGCTGGGACCGATGCCGGGGACCATGTTCGCTGGCTCAAACGACGACTGCTCGATCTGCGCGAAGAAGTTCTCCGGGTTGCGATCAAGCACCAGACGCCCGATGGTGATTGGTGGGTAGTCGCTGTGGGGCCAGACTTTGGTCAGGTCAAAGGGATTGAAGCGGTAGGTTTCCGCGTCCTTGAAGGGCATGATCTGCACTTCGAGACGCCACACAGGGAAATCCTTCTTCTCGATCGACTCGAAGAGGTCGCGGCGGTGGAAATCGGGATCTTCCGCCGTCATCGCCTTTGCCTCAGCATCGGTGAAGTTCTCGATGCCCTGCTCAGTTTTAAAGTGATATTTTACCCAGAACTTCTCGTCCTGCGCATTGGCCCACAGGAAGGTGTGGCTGCCGTAGCCGTTCATGTGGCGTAGCGTGCGTGGGGTGCCGCGATCGGTCATCAGGAACGACACCTGATGGATGGCCTCTGGCGAAAGCGACCAGAAATCCCACTGAGCGTTATTGCTGTGCATGTCGTTGTCCGGCATGCGTTTCTGTGAGTGAATGAAGTCCGAGAATTTGATGGGGTCGCGTACAAAGAAGATCGGTGTGTTGTTGCCCACCAGATCGTAGTTGCCCTCTTCGGTGTAGAACTTGAGCGCAAAACCGCGCGGATCGCGTACGGTATCTGCCGAGCCAAGCTCTCCGGCGACGGTGGAGCAGCGCAGCAGCGCGGGGGTACGTTTGCCGACGGTATCGAGAAATGCCGCTTTCGTCCACTCGCTGGCGGATCGTGTTACCTCGAAATAGCCAAATGCACCGGTTCCTTTAGCATGAACGACGCGCTCTGGCACGCGCTCGCGGTTGAATTGCGCCATCTTTTGGATGAGGTAATGATCCTGTAGCAGGATAGGTCCATTGGCACCCACGGTGAGTGAATGGTCATCGCTGGGTGCAGGGATACCCGCGTCGGTTGTCGTAATCGGCGGTTTCTGATCGAATTGATCGCTCACAAATTCCTCCAAAATCCTGAGCCGCTCTCCCCGTTTCCCAGGAGCCAAGCGGCGGCATACCAACATCGTAGTTCTGACGAAGAACAATCAAGCATTTCGTAGTCGCGCGACTTTATCGCGCTCGTTCGGGTTGCGGCGGGCCCACCCGCGCTATAACGACCCGTGACTACGAACCCGGGTTATTTTTTGTATTCGTCAGAAATAGACCACTGAAATAGACAGTGCTTGTGACTGTTATTTAGACAGTATCCATTTTAGCACATTATGATGAATTTTGTAAGCAGTATACAGACGAAAAAACAAATGATGGGAATAATTGGTACATTTTATACAGGTAGCAGGCGCTTTTCGCTCACTTCTCAACGTTGAATCGCCTGATTGAGCTACGTAATTGCAGTTGCACCGTGTTCAACGAAATCTCGACATAGGTAATGACGCGTCCGGTTACACGACTGATGGCGGGGTCGGGGCATCGCCAACCAGCTCAATGTTCTATTCAACATATAGAGAATATTCGAGGTGGGATTATTTCCCCAACCAGGGCGACTTTTTACCGCTTTGTGTGTTAATCTAGGGGAAAAGCGGCAGGAAGGAGTACACTTTTTAATGACCGAAGACACTTTTACGCTTACAACATTCTATACATCCTGGAAAGCGTACCAGGATCACATCAAAGGGGCGATAGTTCCACTCACAGACGCGCAGCTGGCATTGCGTGCGGCACCGCATCTGCGTTCCATTGGCGAACAGGTGCTGCACATCGTGGCCTGTCGCGCCTACTGGTTTACCGACTTTCTGCGCGAGGACGGTGGCGAGGAGATGAGGCTGTATGCGGATTGGAACGCGATTGCGCTCTCGCTGGGCGCACCTCTTCCCCCGGTCGCCGAACTGGTGCTGGGCCTCGATCGCACGTGGCAATTTATAGAAAATTGTCTGGCACGCTGGAGTCCCGACGAGATGCGGCAAACCTTCCCCGACGAATGGGACGGCAAACCTGTTGAGGTGTCACGCGCCCGGGTAGTCTGGCATGTAATGGAGCATGATTTGCATCATGGCGGCGAACTCTCACTCACCCTCGGCATGCACGGAATCCCGGCTGATTTTCCGGGCTAGAGCCAGTTTACAACAATTGTAGTTCGCGGGCGCCCATGCTCTATTGTATGTTGTGTATGATTTGGAGAGGTCATCGTCGAGCGATAATAAGTTTGCCCACCCAGGATCGGGAAGCTTCCCCCACGTCGTAGCCGCGCGACTTTAGCGCGCGTGGCCCACACCTCCCATGGGCCCACCCGCGCTATACAGCCGCGCAACTACGACATTTCCAACATTCCCAGGTTTTTTGGCGCAAATGCGGTACGTGCGATGCAATTCTACGGTTTAAACAGCGCTATGGCGGGGTTGGCGACGCCGCTCCAGTTGAAGAGCGTCTGGTTGTCCCAGCCATCGCCGGAACTGGGATTGGTGGGGTCCCAGCCGTTGCCAGGGGTGGCGATCCAGGTTGGCTCCCAATAGAAGACGCCGATCGCTCCACCAGTGCGGGCAGCTGCCAGAACGTCGCGGAAGTTGTTGTATTGTCCGGTCCAGGTGGCGGGATAGCCGGAACAGGGCGTCGCAGAGCTGATGCTGTTCGCCTCGCTATCTGCGTTGGCTGCTGTGAAAGGGTAGGCGGTTTCGGCGATGATAACGGATTTGCCGTAGCGCGACTTCACATCGGCGACGACGCTGGACATGTTGGACATCGAGCCGTGCCAGTAGCAGTAATACGACAGGCCCGTGATATCCCAGTTCACGCCCTGCGCCTTGATGCCGTCGTAGAACCAGCAGGCGTTGGCATCGCTATCGGCATCGGCGGTATGGATAATCACCTGTGTTCCACTGTTACACGCCTTTGTCGCGTTATAGCCAGATTTGAGCAGTAACGCGAGATTTGTGAAATTGTTGTTGACGACCTCGCCGTCGGGCCAGAGCATGCCAACATTAATCTCGTTGCCGATCTGGACGCTATCTGGCGTGGTTCCTTGCGCTTTGAGGGAGTGGCAGACATCATAGGTGTAGTTATAGACATCGGTCTGAAGCTGACTGATCGTATGGCTCGCCCAGGTGGAGCATGCGCGATACAGTCGCGCGGCTACGAAAGACGTTACGAATGCATACGTTTAGCGCCAAACCTATACACAATGGTAATCAGTTTGGCGTTAAATGTCAAGGTTTCAATATTTTGATGTTGTATACCATACAATTTATGGCGAGACGGTGACAGATCCGGCATCGCCATCGACCGTGATGCGTTGATCGTTGTGGAGCCGCTCTGTTGCTACGCCGGTTCCCAGGACGGCGGGGATATGATATTCGCGGGCCACAATTGAGCTGTGGCTCAGCGGGCCGCCCACATCGGTAACGACGCCGGATGCGAGCGCGAATAGCGGCGTCCAGGCCGGGGTCGTGATCCGCGCCACCAGAATATCGCCCTGCCGCATCTGCTCGAACTCGGCTGGACCGTGAATCACCCGTGCGGGACCGGTCACGCTTCCCGGGCTGCCGGGAGTTCCCTTGATGATATCGCCGACCGGTTGATCTGCGCGGGCAGGCATTACGCCGCTGAAGTCGATCCCCAGGAAGCGAGCGCCCACCTTTGGAGGCAGCGCAACGGGCGGCGTGACGGTATGTTCGCGCTGCCAGGTGGCATGGCGCTCTGCAACAAGTGCCTGATATTGCGGCGGTTGTTTGCTCGTATCGAGTGCAGTGGTGGCGCTCTGCAATTCGTTTAGCTGCAACCAGAACACATCGTCAGGGGTAGCGATGGCGTTGGCCTCGGTGAGACGCCGCCCGATTTCACGCGCCATCTTGCGCAAGGTTGGCCAGCCCAGGCCCACATCGGCGAGTCCATCCTCACGCAACGGGGCGACCTCTTGCGCCCACTTCAATTGCCGCTTAAAGATCGAGAGTCGCGTTCCACGCACGCGCTTGAGGATCTTTTGTACGGCCTGTTCGCGTGCCTCAGCCGTCGTTTGCTGGCGCGTATAGGGATTGGTGGCCTGATCGCTCAGGAAGAATTTGAGCGTTTCCAGGAATGAGCCAGGATCTTCGGCTGGCACAGCTTTGGCGAAATCCAGATCGTAGATTGCATGGCCGTAGGTCGCCAGATGGGTTGCGAAGCGTTCCCGGAACTGCTCCCACGTCTCCTCATCGACGCCAGCCGCATGGCCTGTTTGATACGCAGCGTTAAACTCGCTGCTCGTCATCTTCTTTAGCGCTGCCGCCAGATCGGGCCGTTCGCGCACCCATTGGGCCAGGTCGTAGAGTGCTTTCTCGGCTTTGATGGGGGTGCTGTCGTATCCCAGCAAGAAGGTGATGGCGGATGGATCATCGTGGCGCTTGATGAGCTTATTATAGAAGATGGTGAAGAACAGCTCGCTCATATAGGCACCTGGTAGCAGGCCGCTCTGGATAGTGAGGTAGTATTGGGCAGCCTCATCGGTGATCTCATGTATGCCAGCGAGCAGGTCGCGTGCCGATATGGCTGCGAGATCTTCAGCCTGCCAGCGTCTGACGATCTCGCTGTATTTGGGATGCTCCGCCTGCCAGCGTGCTCTGGCGCTTTTCATCAGGCGTGGTAGCTCAGCGCCAAACACACGTGGTATAGCCAGTAGAAGCTTGAGAGTCAGTGTAGGCGTAAAGGTGACATCGTAATAACCATAATCGTTGATCACAACCAGTGGATCATCGATGTAAGGAATGTGAAAGCTGGTAATGACTTTCGATGTGACTCTCGACCAGGCGGGCAGCCCCAGCGTGGCGAAGAGCGGCGAGAGCGGATCGGGCAGCAGCTCTATGACGCTTGCTCGCATATAGCGCCCGTTGGGTTGCGGCAACTTCCACTCTAAGGGCGCGGCGGGCGTGCTTGGTTCGGGCAATGCGGTGATCGGGCGGGCCTGGACCACGAACAATTCTCTCTCCTGGATGGCCCACTCGATATCCATCGGGCGACCATAGAGCTGTTCGATGCGCGTGCCGATCCGGGCCAGTTCCGTCGCCTGTTGGACCGTAAGCGCTGGTTGGGTGCGCTTCTCCGGCGGGACCGACTCTTCGTGTGTGCCGTCGGGCGTACGGACCGTCATCACGCTCTTTTCGGCTATCTCCTGGCTTGTGATGGTGCCGTTGTCCTTATTGACGACAATGGTATCGGGCGTGACCTGCCCGCTCACGATCGCTTCACCCAGCCCCCATGCGGCGTTAATCATCACCTCATGCTGATTACCGTTCAATGGATTTGCTGTGAAGAGGATGCCAGAGGCGTCGGCGGGGATCAGTTTTTGCACAACGACCGCGAGGGCTACATCGGCGGGTGCGATGTTGTGATGTATGCGATAGCCAATAGCCCGTGCTGTCCAGAGCGAGGCCCAGCAGCGCTTCACTGCATCGAGCACCATCGCCTCGCCGCGCATATTGAGATACGTCTCCTGTTGACCGGCAAACGACATCTCCGGCAGATCTTCGGCGGTGGCTGAGGAGCGGACCGCTACTGGCAGATCGCCGCCCAGTTCGGCATAGCCCTCACGAATCATGGTCGCGATCTCTGGTGGCATTGCTCCCTGTGCGAACAACCGCTCTATCTGTTGTGACGCCGCCTCAAGTTGTGCAGGTTGATCGGCGTTGACCGTTGCGACGGCAGCCAGGATGCGCTCTTGCAGCCCGTTGGCAGCAACAAAGCGGCGATAGGCGTCTGTGGTGATATGAAAGCCTGCTGGCACGGGCAAACCAGCGGTCGCCAGCTTTGCCAGCGATGCTCCCTTGCCACCCACCTCTTCTAGCGTGGCCGAGGAGTCGGCCAGGGCGATGACAAGGGGATGATCCAATTCCTTGCTCATTACGCGTTCTCCTTACTCGAAACGCTTATTCATCGATTTCTTGGTGAAACTGTTCCTGCGCAGTTGCCATACTAAGATCCAGATAGCGACGAAACATCTGTGAAGCGGCCTGTAGTGCGTCGGGTGAAACAGCGTGATCTGGCTCAAGTGTAAGGTGGATTGTTTCGGCCATCAGATCAGCGATTTCATCATCGGACAGTGGGCAGTCTTCAGCCATGAACGGTTGTGCTAAGAAAAAGCCGGTGAAGATGGCGCTGAAGATATACACCTCAGCTTGCAAACTGAGATCCTTGCGCACGAGGTTATACTCACGTAACAATTCGAGATAGGCATAAAAGCCCACTAGCCGCTCCTTGTGGGCCTCGGTGCTATAGCGGTCCTGAGCCATTTTGCCCAGTATCTCCATATCGCGCAGGAAGACCGCCTTCATCAGAGGCCGTTTCATCAGTATCCGGGCCATATGCCTCATCATGCCGCGCAGGGTGGCCCCTTCGGGATCATCTGCAACAGTCTGCATGATCTCTGCACCCATTTCCAGCTTTTCGCGTGTGAGCAGTGCCGAAAAAAGCTCCTCACGCGTCTTCCAGTGCAGATAGATGGTCCCTTTCGCGACCCCCGCCTGTCTGGCGATATCGTCGATGGTGGTTTTGTTGTAGCCCCAGCGCTGAATCAGCGTTGAAGCGGCATCCAGGATGCGATGCGCTCTCTCCTGCCGTGTGCCTGCCCCCCTGCTCTGCCTTGCCAACTCTCCTCTCCTCTCTCAATCAAATGACTATTTCGTCTTATTTAGTCATATCATTATCTGCTCAAACTATACAACCTGGGAGAGGGAAAGTCAAGAGGGGATTATTCCTTTTCAGGCTGGCATCCCGGTTTGAGCGTGATGATCGGCGGCTCGATGCGATCAACGGTCTCCCAGAGGACGCGGTTGGGTGGTTTGGAGGAGGGGCGACCGTTGAAGGGGTTGAGCATGTGGAGGCGCAGGAACCAGGCGCGTTGGCCGAAGAGCAGGGCCGTGACGCGATACTCCGGGGCTGGCGTCAACTGCACATCGGCCACGCGTCCGACGGTCTTGCCATCCGCCGTCACGATTTTGCATTCTAAAAGATCGCTGATTTTGAGCGTGTGTTGTTTCATTGCTGATAACCACTCCCTGGTATCCAGCGCAGGATGTATTGTGCAATCCAGCGTTCAGAACGCCCCACAGGATAGTCCTCGGCACGACCACGCAGGCGGAGCGTTGGGCCGAAGCGCTCGACATCGCTGATGGGGATGCAATGATCAAATTTGTCGCGAAAGAGCCAGCGGGCAACCTGCGTCAGGTGCGGCGAGACGCGGCCCATGAGCGTCTGTGGCCCGTTCATGAGCGAGGTGAGGACGAGCGAGCCGTCTTCGCGCCATTCGGCCTCGATATCGGCGACGCGCCCGATCTCTATATCATCGCTCGTTTCTAGCTGTGAGTCCATGATATCGCGAATAGAGAAGATATCATCACGTAGTGCCTGTTCTTTATCAAGTGCCATCGCTTATTAGCCTCCTCCGGTTAGAATTTCCAGCGGCAACGAGATCAACGCAACGACGAAGGCGATCAGCAAGATGCAGATGACCGCGATATTGCTGATGCGATTGTTGACCTTATCTTTGAGGTATTGCGGATCGTTCATCAGCACGAGGAACGGCGAGAGTGAGATCGGCAGAAAAAGCGCAATCACGGTCGAGGACAGCAGCGCCAGTTGCAGCGGGTCCATGCCAAACAGGCTGATGATGATCGCTACCAGTAAGAACAGGAGAATGACGAGGTTAAAGCGTGCCGCGCCGACGGGCTTCTTGTTCTCGCTCCATTCCCAGCCGAAGCCCTGCGCGATGAGGTACGAGACGCCAAGCAGCACCTCCATCGACGCACCAAAGCAGGTGGCGAACAGGATCACGCCGAAGAGCGCCGCGCCGATCGGCCCAAACGCCTTTGCCATCGGCAGCCCGATCTCGCCCAACGTATTGGCGTTCATATGTAGCGGCTGCAAGACCATCGCGCCCAGCACGATAATCGCGATCGAACCCAGGCTACCGAAGCCCATACCGACAATTGCCGTCACCTTGTTGAGTAGCAGAGAGGCTCCTGACCAATTCTCCTCGCGTGCGCCCGACGAGTAGAAGTAGAGCATATAGGGGCTGATGGTGGCTCCGAGCGTTGCCGCGCAGAGATAGAGGTAGTCGCCCAGCGTACCCAACTTGACCGGTGGCTGCCACAGCGTCGGCCACAGGTCATGTGGTGGTCCGCCGAGCGCGAAAATGGCGACCAGCAGTGCCAGCGTTGTGATGCCCAGCAGCGCAGGACCGTTCTCGATCCAATCGAATGGAGCACGCCAGACCATCGCAAAGACCAGCAGTGCCGCAATTGGAAACGTGAGATGCCACGAGAGGCCGGTTAGCAGCGAGAGCGCAATCGCCATCCCGCCCAGTTCGGCGGTGAGCAGCAGGCCGTCGGCGATGATTTCGCAGATCAGGGGCAGCAGGAAGAACTTGAAGCCGAAGTTCTCGCGGATGGCGTCGGCGTAGGTTTTCTTGGAGACGGCGGTGAAGCGACCGACCATCTCAACCAGCAGAACGATCGCCACCGTTGCCAGCAAGACGGCCCAGATCAGGCCCAGCCCGAACTTTGCTCCAGCCTCGCCAGCGGTGGCGATGGTGCCAGCATCGAGAAAGCCGCCGGTCGCCGTGACGATGCCCAGCGCGATGGAGAGCCATTTCTTCATGACCCGCTTACCTCCACAAATGCTCTGCTTGCTCGCTCCAGCGTCGCTACCTGGCCGCGCCAATCGCACGAGTTGTCCAGGCAGGGTTGTTGTACCACCTGCATCGCCGGTTTGTAGAGGGCAAGCAGGCGGCGAATCGTAGCCTGAGCGCTGGCCCCCTGCTGCCCTGGCAACTGCTGATCGAGGCCGTCAAGCTGGCTCTCATAGCCCGCAAAGCTGGAGACGGTATAAGCGTGAGAAAGTTTGCCCTGATGGAAATAGGCCAGCGTCGTCGCGGCAGCTGAGAAGGTCCCTCCGGCGCTGTCCACCATACGCACGAAGGGAGATTGTGTCAGGCTGCATCCGCTGATCGTCAGGGAGAGCAGCAGATAGGCACCGGCGAGGCAATAGCTTATATTACGCATCGCATCGTGTATTCTCCTTTTGATGATACAGCGCTGGAGAAGCTCAACCTGATATGGCATCGAACCAGGAAAGCGCGAGATGCTCCACGCCTATATTGAACACGTAAAAGCGAGTAAAAAGAAATACAGAAGAGTCTAACAGGAATTTTCTATTGACAATCAACTGTGATTTGTTCTATGCTGATTTTAAGACCGATCAGTCTGAAAAATACTGATATAATGATTTTCTCCAGGTTCGTAGCCGCGCGACTTTATCGCGCATCTTCGCACCTGGAGGAGGAAAGAGCAGAGCATGAGTACAGCCAGGCGCACACGTACTTTTAGTTGGGAAGATCCGGCACCCGCCTTGCAGGAGAGCAGAGCGATGAGCGGCATAGAGTATTTGCGGGCGGTGCTGGCAGGAGAGTTGCCTCCGCCACCGGTCGCCGCTTTGGTCGATATGGGCATCACTGAAGTAGGCGAGGGACGCGTGGTGTTCACGGCAGTGCCAGCAGAATATCACTACAACCCGCTTGGGACGGTGCATGGCGGCATCATCAGCACGCTGCTAGACTCATCGCTTGGCTGTGCTGTGCAGACGCTATTGCCAGCTGGGACGAGCTATACGACGCTCGAATTAAAGGTCAACTATGTGCGCCCCGTGACCAGCAAAAGCGGCACCCTGTATAGCGAGGGCAAAGTGATCCATATGGGTGGACGGATCGCCACTGCTGAGGCCCGCCTGACCGATGCCAGCGGCAAACTCTACGCCCACGCAACAACCACATGCATTGTGTTGCGTCCATGAAGTACCGACAACTTTAGGGGTATAAGTTTGGGTTTTACGCTTTTTGAAAAACGGGATGGATGCGTTGATAGGTTGACCAGAGGGGGAGGAAACCGCGACGTGTCCAGAAATCGGCAGCAAAGCGGTTATCAGGGCTATACCAGAGGAGAGAACCGTTGAGATCTGACCGGACGGCAAAAAGGGCGAGCGCGGCCCGGGTCAACTGTGCGCCGATACCCAGACCTCGCGCAGTCGGGGCCACGCATACGTTGTCCAGACAGCCGTAGTTGCCAGGCGGCGTCCATCCTGGTTCTTCATGTAGCTCGACACGCAGCAGCATACACTCAGCCATGCCAACAACCTGCTGCTCTCTTGCTGCCACCAGAACTAGCGGCGCACCCTCATCGAACCTGCCACCTTGCCAGAGCCGGGCCAGCTTTTGACGAAAGCCAGCGATAGCCGCCGGACTGACCCGCGCACAGGGGACGCTGCGCTCATGTACCCTCAACTCCTCTACAAAAAGCTGCACCAGCGCCTCCTCATCGGCTGGAACTGCCTCTCGTAGCTCGATAGAGGCCGCTTCAGACAATTGTACTGGCAGCGGGACAGATTGCGGGCGAAAGGCGCAGATGCTATCGAGCATAAATCCCTGTCGCTCAAGTATGGGCTGGAGCCAGGCCGTATCACAAGCGGGCCAGCGCATGAGGTCGCCAGTTGTGCGATTGTGGGCTGCATGCCAATCTGTGGAGAGCGACGTAAGCATAGTTTTCACAGCCATCGGGGCGGCGGGATCGTTCGCAGGAGGGAGGGTCAATGAGCACGCAATGCCGTTGCGGGGAGTCAGAAAGGCATGAAGCAGGCTGTGTTCGGCCAGCTCCCACACGTCAGGAACCGCATAGCCGCGCACTCGCCCATGCTGGTCTAGCAGAACCAGCGGCACCTGATCCAGTTGCCTGGTAAGGACCGCCTCTATCTCTGATGGCCTGTGCAGTATCCCATCCAGGCGCGGATCGAGCGCGGCCAGACGGGCGGCCTGAGCCGCCACAAGCGCCACCAGATCGCTTAAAGGCACCTGCGCCCCCGGAACAATGGACAATGGCTGTGATGCGTTCATACTACAACTCCTCGTCTTCTAGTTATAGCATGTTTTTTCCCCTCCATCCAGCAAACAGTATTTGTCGCAAATCGTGCGTAGCAGCGGTAATATCGGGGGCGCTGACGACAGCGCTGATGACGGCAATCCCTGTCGCACCGGCCTGTATCACTTCAGCGGCGTTTTCAGCGTGAATACCGCCAATGGCGATCAGCGGAAGGGTGTGCTGGGCGGCAAGTTCACGCAGGAGCGCGGTCCCCTGGGGCTGGCCTGCATCGGCTTTGCTAGCGGTGGCATAGATCGGGCCAACGCCCAGATAGTCAGCTCCAGCGATGATGGCTTCAGCTGCCTCCTCCAGATTGCCAGCGGAGACGCCCAGGATGCGCTCCGGCCCCAGCAGTTGACGGGCCAGAGCCGCCGGCATGTCGTCCTGCCCAACATGCGCTCCATCGGCATCGACAGCCAGCGCCACATCGATGCGATCGTTGACGATCAACATAGCTCCCCGTTCACGCGTCAAAGCTCGCAGCGCCACGGCCTCTTCGATCAGCAGACGCGTGCTTGCCGTTTTGTCGCGCAACTGAATCACCGTCGCACCACCATCCAGCGCCGCCGTTGCCACCGTCACCATGTCGCGGCCAAGCGATAAAACACGGTCGGTCAGCACATGCAGCGCCAGTTGTCTCACATCGAAGTTCATGCAAAGCTCGCCTTCTGTCCCTGGTCCAGTGCAGTCTCATCGAGGGCCGCAACGGCATCGAGCAGGTGAGAGCGAAACGTGCCAGGACCGCCCGACCTGGGAGCAGCCAGCTCTCCCGCCACGCCCATCGCCACCAATCCACCCACAGCCGCCTCTAGCGGATCGGGTGCAACGGCCAGGAACGCGCCGATCAGGCTGGTCGCCATACAGCCACTGCCGGTAATCGTTGCCAGCAAGGGATGGCCGTTATCGATCCGTGCCAGCCGCGTCGCATCGGCCACCAGATCACGTGCGCCCGTGATGGCAACAACGCAACCCAATTCTCGCGCCGCGTTACGTACAATGCTCTCAGGATCGCCGCTCACCGAAATCGCCTCCACACCGCGTGTCTCGCCCGCCACGCCGATCAGTGCGCCAATTTCAGAGGCGTTGCCGCGCACCACCGCGATCTGTAGCTCTGAAAGCAGGCGGAGAGCGCTCTCAGTGCGCAGCCGCGTCGCACCAGCGCCAACCGGGTCCAGCACGATCGGTATCTTCTTCTCGTTGGCCCGCTTGCCCGCCCGCAGCATCGCCTCGACCTGGGGCGGAGAGAGCGTGCCGATATTGAGCACCAGAGCGCCGGCCAGACCCACCATCTCCTCCACCTCCTCAATGGCATGGGCCATCACCGGCAAAGCGCCGATAGCAAGGGTAATATTGGCAGTATCGTTCATAACGACAAAGTTAGTGATATGATGGATTAACGGCTTGCGCTCACGAATCGTTGTCAGCAATAGCCCGGCGCTATTCATAGGTGTCATGGGTGTCATGAGACTGCTCCTTTGCTTGATTGAACCAGGGGGACCAGGGCTGCTCCTGCGCGGGGAGCGGCCTCCCCTGTTCGGCATACATCCAGAAGTGTTCTACAGGTCCGTG
>JAICIM010000635.1 GCA_025928885.1 Ktedonobacteraceae bacterium
GCCCGTTCGAGAGCGCATCCAGGGTGTCCACCGTCTTTATGAGAACTGCCGGGTAGCGCATGGTAATGCCAGAGACCAGCGTGCTGAGCTTGATACGGCTGGTGTGGGCCGCGAGAAAGGATAGCACGCTCCACGCCTCAAAGAAATCCATCACGGCTGGCATCGAGGTCTCATCGCCACTTCTGCCCCACGGCGCACTCTCTGGCCGGAGCGTGAAATGATCCGGGATAACTAGCGTGGAAAAGCCTGCCTGATCTGCCTGTTCTGCTATTCGAGCCAGAGACTCGCCTGTGGGTTTCTGTGGGAAAGTTGCGGTTCCTACTTGTATTCCTACGCGCAAGTGTATCTCTCCTGAAGAACGACTGGCTCACGATATAACGCGCGAGCCAGCCAATACTTGTGACCTTACTGTAGTCATTTCTGTTACAGTATATACCTTCCAGCCTTTTCTCACAAGGGGTTATCATCTTATTTGCGCATTCTTGGGGGTAACATTTATTGTGCTAATGTTTTGTTTTCTTCCTATCCTCCACCAACCAGCGTGACGATTTCAAGCTGGCTCCCCTCCTGAAGCGCTGTTTGGGCAAAGTCGGTACGCGCAACAATCACGCCATCCAGTTGCACGACCACGCGTGCAGGCGCAATCGCAAGTTCCCGCAAAAGGTCCGCCACCGTACTGCCCGCCTCAACCGTGCGGAGCTGGCCATTCGCGAGAATGCTGATCGCTGCTGTCGTCTGTTCGCGCTCGTTTTTCATATATTCATACTCCTGTTTCATCGCCATGCGTAAATCCTGCACGGCCTGCGTGATATCCGGTGCCGCAAAAATAGCGGAGATGACGGCGATGCCATCTGCGCCTACCGCCATGACTGCTCCAGCATTGGCGCTGGTAATGCCGCCGATCGCCAGCAGGGGGCAGGTAGGCAGCATTCGCTTGATAGTAGCAATGAGGGCCGTCCCGCTGCCAGCCATGCCGGGGTGCGACGATGAGGGGAAGATGGTGCCGACGACGAGAAAATCTGCTCCGCTGGCGACCGCCGCCTGAGCCTCGGCCAGCGTGTGGACCGAAGCCCCCAGCAGCGCGTTCTCGCCAGCAAGCGCCCGAGCCTCGCGCAGTGGCAGGCTGTGTCGCCCGAGCTGGAAGCCATCGGCATCGCTAGCCAGACCAACATCCAGGCGATCGTTGACGAGAAAGGCCGCACCATAGTGCCGACACAACGGCCTCAGCGCTTGAGCCAGCTCGTAGAGCCGGGCCGCCGTGAGCTGGTGGCCGCGCAATTGCAACATGCCCACGCCCGCCGTCAGCGCCTGCTCCACTTCAGTGAGAAGGTTGGGCCGCTCTGGATCGGTAATCAGGCAGAGCAGCGGAAATTGCAACGTCAACGCGGCCATAGCGCTCTAGCCTCCAATATTGGCGAGGCCGGTGGTCGGACTGCTAGGGCTGGCCTGCGTCTTACGTGGGATGCGACCGGCCTGGAAAGCGGTTCGCCCGGCCTCAACGCCCAGTTTGATCGCCCGCGCCATCTGTGCCGGATCTTGAGCCAGGGCGACGGCTGTGTTGACCAGACAGGCCGCCGCGCCCAGTTCCAGTGCCAGCGCGGCATCCGAGGGCGCACCTATCCCGGCATCGACCACGACCGGTACGCGTGCCTGCTCGATGATAATTTGAATCTGCGGCTGATTGAGCAATCCCTGGCCCGAACCGATGGGCGAGCCGAGCGGCATCACCGTCGCGGCCCCGGCCTCCTGAAGCAGACGCGCCAGCACAGGATCGGCGTTGATATAGGGCAGCACAATAAACTCTTCGGCAACGAGCGTTCTGGTCGCCTCCAGCGTCGCCACTGGATCAGGCAGCAGATAGGCGGGATCAGGGATCACCTCCAGCTTCACCCAGCGTGGCAGCCCCATTGCAGCCGCAAGCCGGGCCGTTTGCACCGCCTCCACAGCCGTTTTGCAGCCAGCGGTATTTGGCAGAATCGTATATTTCTGCGTGTCGATATAATCGAGCAGGCCGGGCTGGTTGGGATGTGAGAGGTCCAGGCGGCGCAGCGCAACGGTCACAATCTCCGCTCCACTGGCCTCCAGAGCGGCTTGCATCTCCTCAAAAGTGCGATATTTCCCCGTTCCCAGCATCAGGCGTGAACGAAACTCCCAGGGGCCAACGTGCCAGTTATCCATTGTGTTCTCCCTTCTCTTGATAGAGCAAACTGCCTGCCGCGCGAAACTCTTGCGCCTTCTCCTGCATTCCGGTTGTTAACGCCTCTTCAGCCTGTAGCCCTTTGCGACGCGCGTACTCACGGACATCCTGCGTGATGCGCATGCTACAGAAATGGGGGCCGCACATCGAGCAAAAATGGGCGGTTTTGGCCGGTTCCGCCGGTAAGGTCTCGTCGTGATAGCTGCGGGCGGTCTCGGGATCAAGCGAGAGGTTAAACTGATCGTGCCAGCGAAACTCGAAGCGGGCCTGTGAGAGGGCGTTGTCGCGATCCTGTGCGCCGGGATGCCCCTTTGCCAGATCGGCGGCGTGCGCGGCGATTTTATACGCGATGACGCCATCCTTTACATCCTGCTTGTTGGGCAGGCCCAGATGCTCCTTCGGCGTGACGTAGCAGAGCATCGCCGTGCCATACCAGCCGATCATCGCCGCACCAATAGCGGAGGTAATGTGATCGTAGCCGGGCGCAATATCGGTCGTCAGCGGCCCCAGCGTATAGAAAGGAGCTTCCTGGCAGGTGGCCATCTGTCGATCAACATTTTCTTTAATCATGTGCATGGGAATGTGGCCCGGCCCTTCAATCATCACCTGCACATCATGCTTCCACGCGACCTGTGTCAGTTCGCCCAGCGTCTCCAACTCGGCAAACTGGGCGGCGTCGTTCGCATCGGCCAGCGAACCGGGCCGCAGCCCATCGCCAAGCGAGAAGGCGATATCGTAGGCCGCCATGATCTCGCAGATCTCTGCAAAATGCGTATAGAGAAAGTTCTCTTGATGGTGGGCAAGGCACCAGGCAGCCAGAATTGAGCCACCGCGCGAGACAATTCCGGTTACTCGCTGCGCGGTCAACGGGACATAAGCAAGACGAACGCCGGCGTGGATCGTGAAATAATCGACGCCCTGTTCCGCCTGCTCGATCAGTGTGTCGCGATAAACCTCCCAGGTCAACTCTTCAGCCTTGCCGCCGACTTTTTCGAGTGCTTGATAGATCGGCACAGTTCCGATGGGTACGGGCGAGTTGCGGATGATCCATTCGCGGGTAGCGTGGATCTGCTTGCCGGTTGAAAGGTCCATCACGGTATCGGCTCCCCAGTGAATAGCCCAGGTCATCTTCTCAACCTCTTCTTGAATCGAAGAGGTGACAGCCGAATTGCCGATGTTGGCGTTGATCTTGACCAGGAAGTTGCGCCCGATAATCATCGGTTCGCTTTCAGGATGATTGATATTGACGGGAATGATCGCCCGGCCTCGCGCCACCTCTGAGCACACGAACTCCGGCTCGACCTGTTCGCGCAAGGCAACGAACTCCACCTCGGGCGTAATAATGCCATGCCGTGCATAATACATCTGGGTGACAGCATGACCGCTATGAGCACGAAGAGGGCGTCTCGCGCTGGTGGGAAAAGTAGAGGGGTTAGTCTGGTCAGGCTTGAGGCCGTTGTTCGGCGCGTGGCCCTCGTATTCCTCGACATCGCCGCGCTCACAGATCCAGGCGCGTCTGATGGGCGCAAGCCCTTTGGTGACATCGATGGTCCGGGCCGGATCGGTGTAGGGGCCGCTGGTATCATAGACGCGAAAGGATGGGTTTGTGGCGCGGTGCGCAGGGGAGGGCGTGAGGGCAATCTCGCGCACGGGAACGCTGAGATCGGGGCGCGAGCCTTGCAAATACACCTTGCGACTGTGCGGGAAGGGCTGATGTGATCCCTGTGTCATTGTTTGACCTCCATGTAGCGGTGAACGGGCCGGGGGAGGCAGCAGAACAGGTGATCGTTGAGCGGGAGGGATTCGCGCGTGGTGCAGATGGAAAATGACCATGCGCGAAC